>JAJYMP010000773.1 GCA_021786915.1 Chloroflexota bacterium | reverse complement strand
GCGGCTGCGCGTGCGCCACGGGAACAGGGTGCCCCAAGGCGTCGGGTGGACCGGCTTGAGGGCCTCTCGGGTCACTGCCGAGAGCGGGAGCCAGGCCTCGTCGGCCGCGACCGACGTGGGGCGCTCGATGGGTCCCTGGCGCTCGGCCAGCGGGACGAGCTCGCCGCGGAGCTCGGTGATGCTCATGACGGCCGGCGGGCATTCTCGGACGCAGATCCCGCAGCCGATGCACTCTCCCACCTGCATCGGGCGCTCCATCGCCCACGGCAGGGGTCGGCCGCCGACCGGCCCGGTCTCGATGCCGGGATGGTCCGGCCGGGACATGTCGAGCGCCTCGACGGGGCACACGTCCATGCAGATACCGCACGTGATGCATCCCGCGTGGTTGATGTCGATCCGATAGCCCATACACCGCCTCCTTGTGGGTAAGGCTCATGGTGGCCTGCGGAGCCGTTGTCCACCACGCCCGCCCGAGTGGGCAGGGCGCCCATCATTTCGGGTAGGGGCACCCTGCCGTTCGGCTCGGGTCGAGTGCGGATCGGGCGACTTCGACGGACGCCATCCTGCGCGCCGTGGCGGTCGTCAGCGCCTCGGAAGACCCCCGCTGTTCGGCGGACGGCAGATGTCCAGCCGGTCCCCGCTCGCGCCATCCGAAGCGTTCGCGCCGAGGTCCCCCCAGATGCTCACCCCCCGCGACCACCTGGCAACAACGAGCGAGGTATGGGCCGCCACTCGAGCATCTGCACGAAGCGCGAGCCGACGTCGCCGCCGCCGAGTCAGGTGTCCTCGACAAGCCCCTCTCGCATCGCCCGGGCCACCACCTCGGCACGGTTCTGCGCGTGGAGCTTGTCGAGGATGTTGCGCAGGTGGAACTTCGCGGTGTTCTCGCTGATGCCGAGCTCGGCCGCGATCTCCTTGTTGCGCAGCCCGCGGACCACGAGCCGGAGCACGTCGAGCTCGCGATCGGTGAGGTGGTCGGGATCGGGCTCGGTCGGCGGCGCCGCCGGCACCGGCTCGGGACGGGCCAGCTCGGCCAGGATGCGCGCCGCGATGGCCGGCGTGATCGCCGCCTCGCCCCGCTCGATGGCGTTGAGCATCCCGCGCAGCTCGCCCGACTCGAGGTTCTTGAGCAGATAGCCGCGCGCCCCCGCCTTGATCGCGGCGAACAGGTCGTCGATGTCCTCCGACGCGGTGAGCATGACGATCGCGATCCCCGGCGCCTCCGCCGCCAGCCGCCGAGTCGCCGCCAGCCCGCCGCCGCCGGGCATCGCCACGTCCATGAGGACGAGATCCGGCTTGATGCGGAGCGCGGCGGACACCGCTGCATCGCCGTCCGCGACCTGGCCGACTATCTCATGGCCCCAGGCGCCCATCAGCGAGGCCACGCCGTCGCGGAACAGCGGGTGGTCGTCAGCGAGCAGGATGCGCATCGATCAGTCCGCCGACGTCAGGGTCGACACGGGCCGATCCTCGGCGGAAGGAGCGCCCGTGTCGCCCGCCGGGCCCGGTGCGACGGTGGGGCCCGAAACCGGCGCCTCGCCCGCCGGGGCGGAAGCCGACGCCGCCCAGGCCGCCGCGCCACCGGCCGCTTCGACCGGTGCGTGCCCGGCCAGGGGCAGCAGGACCCGCACCTCGACGCCGCCCTCTGGCCGGTTCGCCGCCCTGAACGTCGCGCCCACCCGCGCCGCCCGTTCGCGCATCGCCCGCAGCCCGTAGCCGGGCTTGTCGATGACGCCGGCGGCCGGGAAGCCGCGCCCATCGTCGGCCACTGACACGGTCAGCACGCCGGAGTCGATCCCCACCACGAGCCGGACACGTTGCGCGGAAGCGTGCTTGCGGACGTTCGTCAGCGCCTCCTGGACGATGCGGTACAGGTTCGCCTCGGCGTCCGGGTCCAGGCGCATCCCCTCGCTGGCGGGGTCGATCGCCAGCTCCAGGCCGAACCGCGACGCCTCGGCCACCCGGCGGGCGTGCGCGGCGAGCGCCGTTCCCAGCCCCTGGCCAGGCTCGATGGGCCCGCGAAGCCCGATGATCGACTCGCGCACGTCCACGTACACCGCGCGCGCCGCCGACCCGAGCTCCGCGAGCTGGGCCCGTGCGTCGTCGACGCGTCCGGCGTCGAGATACCCCGACACCGCCTGGCTCTTGGTGTTCACATAGCCCAGCACCTGGGCGATCCCGTCGTGCAGCTCGCGCGCGATGCGCTCGCGCTCGTCCACGACCGCGAGCTCCCGGAGACGCGCCTCGAGCCGATCGTGCTCGATGGCGATGACCGCCTGGCTCGCGAGCGACCCGAGCGTCTCGACCTCGTCCACGCCGAAGCCCCGGACCTCGCCGCTCCCCACCGCCAGCACGCCGATGGTGGAGCCGCCGCGCTGGAGGGGGGCCGCGAGGCGGGCGACTGCGCGGCTGGGGTCGACGAAGGCGAGCAGGGCGTCGGCGTCGGGGGTCTCGATGTCGGCCCTGACGGCATTCGCATCGGCTGCCAGGCCGTCGGACGCGCGGAGCGCGAGACGTCCGTCGGGTCCCTCGAGGAGGATCACGGCGACATCGACCTCGAGCAGCTGGCGCGCGTACGCGACCACCGCCTGGAGGACGTGCTCGATCCCCGACTCAGCGGCGATCGCGACCGACACCCGGTTCAGCGCACGGGCGGAGGCGCTGCGCGCCTCGAGCTCAGCATTCCGGGCGCGGAGGGTGCCGGTCAGCCGGTCGATGCGGCGGAAGGCGAACCAGGCGATGACGCCGCCGATGACCAGGACCGCGCTCGACACCGCGATGTTGTCGAGCGGGATCGGCACCGAGGGGTCGAGGAAGGTGTCGCTGAACTCCTCGAGGAGCGCGACCACGAGGGTCGGGACGAGGATCACGAGCCAGCGGAGACGATTGGGTCGCGAGGGAACGGTCACGCGTCGAGCATACGCTGGCGCCGGGATGGACCCTGCCGTAGCGCGGACCGAGCCGCCTGCGAGGAGCCGGCCCGGCCCCAGGGTCCCGTCCCCTGGCAGCCCGGGCACCAGTAGGTCTGCCGCGGCAGGTCGCTGCCCTGGTGCGCCATCCGCACGATCGACCCACAACGTCTGCACGGCCGGCCCGAGCGGTGGTAGACGTGGCTCGGCCGCCGACCGGCTGCGGCGCCCTCGCGCAGGATGTCGCGGGCCGACTCGACCAGGCGGATGAGCGTCACGCCGTCGAGCGCTCCGACAGGCGTCCACGGCGAGCACGCCGCATGCCAGAGCGCCTTGTTCTTGACCTCGTTGCCGATCCCGGCCAGCACCCGCTGGTGGAGGAGCGCCTCGCCGAGGGGCATCGCGGCGGGCAGGGTCGCGGAGCCGACGGACCGACTCGGCGATGTCGTCGCCCTCGGCCAGCAGGTCGGGCCCCAGCGCAGACAGCGACGGGTCCAGGGCCTGCGCCCGCTGCTCGAAGAGCTCCACCACCGGGGCGTCGAAGCAGACCGCGACCGAGCCCTCCACCTCGAGCACGAGCCTGGCCCGAGCCGGCGGCCGGCACCAGCGCTCGCCGGGACGATACCGGTGCCATGAGCCCTGCATGCGGAGGCACGTCCGCAGCTCGAAGCCGTTGTCGAACAGGATCACCAGGTTCTTGCCGATCGACTCGACCGCGGTCACCACGGCGCCCATGACGCGGTCCACGCGCGGCACCGCCCCGGGGCCCCCGGTCCGCGCGGCGAGCACGGGGCGCCCGACCAGCCACGGTCGAAGCCCGGCCGCCGTGCGCGCGAGCGTGTCGCCTTCAGGCATGCTCGCGGGATCGCGCGCGCAGCGGCCGATCGTCTAGCGGATCGGCCGGACGGGGAACGGGCGCGAGTACGTGCGCTCCAGGGGAGCCGTGGTGTCGGCGGCTCGGAGCACCAGCCCGCGATACCCGGCGACGAACCCGGCGGCGAGGAGGACGTCGCGCCGCGGGGCGCTGCCGACGGGCTCCCCGTCCACTTTGGCGATGACGAGCTCGCGGACCCGCCCGTCGGCGAGGAGCGCCCCGAGGGCCCGGATCGCCGCGTCGAGCACGGCGGCTTGGTCGGCCGCTGGGAACGTGGCGATCGACATCCCGCCCCGCTCGAGGTACAGGGCCGCCTCGCCATCGACCAGCACCACGTACGCCCCGGCGGCTCGCTGGAAGGGGCGGCGGTCGGCCTCGTCTCGGCGGGGCCAGGGGAGCGCGGCGCCGTACGGGTTGGCGGGGTCGGCGGCGGCGAGGAGGTGGACCACGCGCCCGTGCTCGCCCGCGGCCTCGCCCGGCAGGTCGCGCATCGCGCGCAGCCGATCCACCGCGCCCGGCAGCGCGAACTGCGCGGCGCCGAGGCCGTCCACGAAGTAGCCGCGGCGGATGCGACCGCCCTCCTCGAGCATCCGGAACACGGGGTAGACCGCCGAGAAGCCGCCGTCGATCGCCTCGCCCGCCACCGCCTCGCGGGTCAGCACGCCGTAGCGCTCCAGCAGGGCGAGGGCCTGCGCGTGGAGCCGCTCGGTGCTCGACGGGCCGGCGCCGGCTGCCGTGAGGCCGTCCGCCGAGCCGTCGTCAGGCGCCTCCCCGTCCGACCCAGCCGGAGGCTCGACCAGGGACCATCGCCCCGCTGCCTCCGGCGGCCCGAGCGCCGTCAGCCGGCCCGGTCGCGGACGGTGGTCGCGCGTCGGCCGCTTCCAGCGCAGCGCCCGCAGCGGCGCCACGGTGTCGTTGGTGACCTCGCCCGCCCAGACCAGGTCCCAGAGCGCGTCGAGCACCTCGCGGTC
>JAJYMP010000436.1 GCA_021786915.1 Chloroflexota bacterium | reverse complement strand
CAGTGTCGAACAAGACCGGCGAGGCTTCGCGTGTGATCTGGATATAGACGGGACCGTGCGTCTCGATCATGGCCCGGAGGGCCTGTCGAGCCTCGACTTCGTCGGCCGGAGCGAGGACGGTCATATTTGGCAGGGTTCGCATGAGGGCGACGT
The DNA here is from genome assembly GCA_021786915.1 of Chloroflexota bacterium. The sequence goes on along the minus strand of JAJYMP010000436.1, from coordinate 4,605 downwards.
CGTTGAACATCTGATGTGTCTTGCCGGTCCTGCCAGTGAGGAGTCCCGTGTAGCCGCCGGCGATCTTCACGTTCAGGGCCGGCTGGTCGATCAGCACCCGGATCGAGTCGAACGCTCGCCCAACAACGAAGCAGGCGAACCCGGACACGACGGGGACGAAACCGACGGTGGCCAGTCCGGCGGCCACGCCGAGCATGTTTTGCTCAGCGATCCCGGTCTGGATGAATTGCTCGGGTCGGGCGGTGTCAAACGCGTCAGCCCCCGATGAACTTGCCACGTCGCCGTCGAGGACCACGATCCGAGGATCGTCCTCGGCGATCGCGGCAAGGGTCTCGCCGAAGACAGTCCTCAGCGCCCGGCCTGGGGCCAGTGCCATCTCATGCCTCCGGGAAATGGATTTGCGGTGCCGCGAGCTCGGCCAAAGCGGTCGCGAGCTCCTCTTCGGTCGGGACCCGGCTATGCCATCGATAGTTGCCCTCCATGTACGAGACGCCCTTGCCCTTGACGGTGTGCGCGATCACTACCGCCGGCATGCCGCAACTGGACTTGGCTGCCTCGAGGACCTCGACGACACGCGCCATGTCGTGACCGTCCACCTCGCTGACGGACCAACCGAAGCTGGTCCAGCGAGCCCTCAACTGCTCGTCGCCGTACGGTGCCTTGCGGTCAGCGGAACCCGGGTCGTGCCAGCAGTACTGCTGGAGGTCGTTCTTGTCGACGATCACGACGAGATTGTCGAGGCCGCGCCTCGTCGCGAGGTCCGCCGCCTCCCACACGATGCCTTCGTTGCACTCCCCGTCGCCGACCATGACGAACGTCGTGAAGGGTTGCCGGGCGAGCTTTGCGCCAAGTGCGATGCCGACTCCGGCCGACAGGCCGAGGCCGAGCGAACCTGTGGACATGTCGAGGCCGGGCAGCGCCGTCATGTCGGGATGCCCTTGGAGGCGGGAGTCGAGGGCGTCGAACGTGCTCAGTTCGGCGACCGGAAGGAACCCCCGCAGGGCGAGCGTCGCGTAGAGGGCAATGCTGCTGTGGCCCTTCGAGAGGACGAATCGATCGCGCTCGGGCCAGGCAGGGTCATCTGGCTGGATTTTGAGAACGCTGAAGTACAGGGCAACGAGGATGTCGGCGGCCGACATCGGGCCACCCAGGTGTCCCGCCTTGGCATGCGCGACGGCCAAGACGACCTCGCGCCGCACGGCGCGGGCCATAGATACGAGTCTGTCGACCTCGGCCTGATCTTGGGAGGCCCCAGTGACAATCAAGTGTCTCTCCGCTTGCCATCGTCTGGGTGCCGGTCGTGGCACCGACGCCACGCGTCAAACGCCGCGCAGTCCGTTCTGAAAACCCTGTCGGTAGCGTTACTGGTAACGCTCTCAGGTGGTATAGTAGCGGCCTATGGTCGAAAGTCAACTTCTTCGGGCATTTGCCGCCTGTCACCATCACGCAGTCCGGCGCGCATGAGAAGGCCAAGGTCGTCCCCAGGTGCGCCAGGCCGTCGAATGGCCACCGGCGACAGGTCATGCCCAATGGGATCTGGAGCGCCGGTGATCCGGCAGTCGCGTTGAAGTCGGGAGGTGAACGTCGTGGGATGGCCGCGCCAGGTCGCGATCGTGGGAGCCGGCTACATGGGCCGCGGGATCGCCGAGGTGCTCGCCCTCGCCGGAGCCCACTGCGCCCTCGCGGACGTCTCAACGGAGCGTGCCGTCGCCGCGGCGGAGTTGTTGTTCGTCGAAACGGCTCGACACGAGCGGGACGGTCTCCTTCCTTCAGGCTCCGCGGCGGCCGTCCGAGCCCGCATTCGGCCCGCGGTGGACATCGAGGACGCGGCCTCGGCCGCGGATCTTGTCGTTGAGGCGGTATACGAAGACAAGGCAACGAAGACGACGGCGCTGCACCGCATCGAGGCCACCGCGGATCGCGAGGTGCCGATTGCCACAAACACCTCGGCGATCTCGATCCGCCTCCTGAGCAAGGCGCTCGCCCGTCCCGAGCGCTTCCTCGGGGCCCACTGGTTCAATCCGCCTCAGTTCGTGCCGGGTGTCGAGCTGATCGCCTGCGAGACGACGCGAGCAGACGTCCTGGATCGAGTTGAGGCTTTTCTCGTGAGGGCGGGCAAGAGCCCGTGTCGCGTGGCGGACAGCCCCGGGTTCGTGGGCAACCGCCTCCAGTACGCGCTGTTCCAGGAAGCCGCCGCAGTGGTCGAGGAAGGCCTCGCCACGCCGGAAATCGTGGATCAGGTAGTCCGCGGCACGTTCGGCTTCCGGCTGCCGTTCTTCGGGCCGTTCGCGATCGCGGACATGGCGGGCCTCGACGTCTACGACGGGGCGTATCGCGTGTTCCACGAGGCGTTCCCGGACCGATTCGTCGCGCCTCAGGCCCTCCGTGAGCGGATTGAGCGTGGCGAGCTCGGCGCCAAGACCGGGGTGGGCTTTGTCATTCGGAACGCCGAACAGGCAGACGAGATGGCTGCGCAGCGCGACCGGGCGTACGCCGCGCTCGCCCGTGTTGTAGAGGCATTCGACGGGAATCAGGTGAATCACGGCGGGCCGGGAGGGGTCGCCGATACCAGGGAGGCACCATGAGCACGGAGATCAAGCCCAACGCAGCGGCTACCACGCTGCCCATCCTCAGTCACTGGATCGACGGCCACCCGGTCGAGGTACTGCCGGACCAGATGAGTCCCGTCTACAACCCGGCCACCGGTGAGGTCATCGCTCGCGTGCCGCGCGGCGGGCAGCCCGAGGTCGACGCCGCGGTCGCCGCGGCAACGGCCGCCTTCCCGGCCTGGCGCGACATGCCCCTGATCTCGCGGAGCCAGCTGTTCTTCGCCTTCCGCGAGCTTATGTGGAAGCACCGCAAGGACCTTGCCGCGCTGATCACCCGCGACCACGGCAAGACCTTCCCGGATGCCCTGGTCGGCGTGACCCGGGGCATCGAGACGCTCGAGTTCGCCTGCGGCCTGCCGGTCCACCTGGCCGGCATGAACACGCCGAACGTCGCGACCGGCGTCGACGCCATCACGCTGCGACGGCCGCTCGGCGTCGTCGCCGCGATCACCCCGTTCAACTTCCCGGCGATGGTCCCGCTCTGGATCTACCCGATCGCGATGGCCTGCGGCAACACCTTCATCCTCAAGCCCTCCTCCCACACCCCCGGGGCGACCCAGCTCCAGGCGGACCTGTGGAAGGAAGCCGGCCTCCCGGACGGCGTCTTCAACGTCGTCTACGGCGGCCGTGATGCCGTGAAGGCGATCGTCGAGCACCCCGGCATCCAGGCGATCCAGTTCGTGGGATCGACCGACGTCGGGCGCTACGTCTACGAAGAGGGCACCCGGCATGGCAAGCGCGTCGGTGCCTTCACCAGCGCCAAGAACGCGATGGTCGTCCTGCCCGACGCGGACATGGAGCTCGCCGCGGACGCGGCCGTGGCCGCCGGCTACGGCTCGGCCGGTGAGCGCTGCATGGCCCAGACGCTGATCATCGCGATCGGCGACGCGGGCGACCGGCTGCTCCCGCTCATGAAGGAGCGGATCGCCGGCCTGAAGGTCGGGCCCGGCATGGAGCCGGGCATGGACATGGGCCCGATCTACTCGGCCGAGCACCGCGCCTCGGTCATCGGCTGGATCGACAAGGGCGTCGCCGGAGGCGCCGAGCTCGTCGCCGACGGGCGACCCTTCGTCCACCCCACCAACCCTGACGGCTTCTACCTCGGGGTCACCCTCTTCGACCACGTCACCCCGGACATGGAGATCTTCAGGGAGGAGATCTTCGGCCCGGTCCTCGGCATCGCCCGCGTCGCGACCTATGACGAGGCGCTCGCCCTCGTCAACGGCAGTCAGTACGCGAACGGCACGGCCATCTTCACGAACGACGGCGGGGCCGCCCGCCGCTTCCAGCTCGAGGTCGACGTGCCGATGATCGGGGTCAACGTCCCGATCCCCGTCCCGGCCGGCTACCTGAGCTTCGGCGGCTCCAAGAAGTCGTCCTTCGGCGACCTCGCGATGCGCGGTGAGGACGGGATCCGGTTCTTCACCCAGCGCAAGGAAGTCACGGTTCGCTGGCCCGAGCCCGGCCGCCGTGGCGCCCTGAGCCTCGTCTTCCCGACGAACAGCTGAGCCGCGCCACAGAGGTACGGGAGGGCAATCAGGCCACAGAGGTACGGGAGGGCAATGATGATCAAACGAGTTGGACGGGAAGAGGCATCCCTCTACCCGCTCCCCGGGCGCAACTGGTACAGCTACGTGGGCCCCGACAACGTCCCGACGGAGCGCGTATCGATGGGGGTGTCCGTTTACCCCGCGGGCTCCAAGCCGGCGGGTCATGTTCACGATTCACAGGAGGAGACGATCTATTGTGCTGCCGGGCGAGGACGCATCGTGACGCCCGACGATACGGCGGAGGTCATGACCGGCGTGACGGTGTGGGTTCCCGCGGGTATCCACCACGCGACCGAGTCCGACGGACCTGAGCCACTGGAACTCGTGTGCTTCTTCTCGCCCCCGGTCGTCCCCGGCTCCTATGAGAAGAAGCCGTCCGCGCCCGCTTCGACTCCTGCCGAGGCGCTCAGGTAGCCCGCCCGCGTTCCAGGCTCTCCTGGTGCGGC
>JAJYMP010000680.1:848-25645 GCA_021786915.1 Chloroflexota bacterium | reverse complement strand
GCAGCCGCGAGGGCCCGCTCCTCATCTTCCTGGTGCTCTACGCAGGCGGCCTGGCAGCCTTCGGCTCGATGAACGGCCTGTACGACCGCTACATCTACCCCGCTGTCCCGGTCGCCGCGATCCTCCTCCTGCGGGGGCTCGGCAGGTCCGCTGCCCCTACCCGGAGCGCTGCGTTCGCGACCGCGGCCCTCGCGTGGCTCATGGCGGTCGCCGTGGCCGTCGCCGCCAACTCGCTCGCCTACGACGCCGCCCGGTGGCGAGCGGGCGAGGCCGCCGTGGCGCTGGGCTACGCGCCGCAGACAGTCGACGCGGGCTACGAGTGGGTGGGGGCGCACGAGGCAGGTCCGGGAACACCGCAGACACATGACTACGGCCTCACCTGGTACGACGACCTCTGGCCGTCGTTCCGGCCCTGCGCCGTCGTCTCGAACAGCCCGCTGAGCCTGCCCGGCTACAGCCTCGTCCGCGTCGACTCGGCCGCCTACCGGCAGTACCTCTTGGTGGGTCCGGACCAGCCCCTGTACCTGTACGGTGCGGCTGACACACGCTGCCCGAGGCCGACGCCATGACGTTCGCGGCCGCGGGCCGCGCGTACACTTGGTCCTCGGGTGGTGCCAGCTAGCAACGGGGAGGCAGCCGCGCTGTGAAGGTCGTGATCCTGGCGGGTGGTCTCGGCACGCGGCTGTCCGAGGAGACCGGCGCTCGGCCCAAGCCCATGGTCAGCATCGGCGAGCGCCCGATCCTGTGGCACATCATGAAGAGCTACAGCCACTACGGCTTCAGCGACTTCATCGTGTGCCTGGGCTACAAGGGCTACGTCATCAAGGAGTACTTCGCCAACTACTTCCTCCACATGTCCGACGTGACGTTCGACATGCGGGACAACTCGATGGTGGTCCACCAGCACCTGGCCGAGCCCTGGCGCGTGACGCTGGTGGACACCGGCGCGGACACGCAGACGGGCGGGCGCATCAAGCGGGTTGCGGACTACATCGGCGACGACACCTTCATGGCGACCTATGGCGACGGCGTGGCCGACATCGACCTGGCCCAGCTGCTCGACTTCCACCGCTCACACGGAAGGGCGGCAACCGTGACCGCGGTGCAGCCGTTGGGCCGGTTCGGCGCGCTCCAGATCGAGGAGGACGACGACGCGGCGCCCGTCAGGGGCTTCCAGGAGAAGCCGCAGGGCGATGGGGCGTGGGTGAACGGCGGCTACTTCGTCCTCGAGCCGAACGTGCTCGACCGCATCGCTGGCGACGACATGCCGTTCGAGGGCGAGCCCCTGCAGGGCCTCGCCGCCGACGATCAGCTCCGCGCCTATCGGCACCACGGGTTCTGGCAGCCGATGGACGCCCTGCGCGACGTGCGCGTCCTCGAATCGCTGTGGCAGTCGGGCGAGGCCCCCTGGGCGGTCTGGCTGGCGAACGACAGCGGGGCTGGGAATGGCGTTCGCTGACGCCTACGCCGGGCGCCGTGTCCTCGTCACCGGGCACACCGGGTTCAAGGGCGCCTGGCTCACCGAGTGGCTCACGACGCTGGGCGCGGAGGTGACCGGCTACGCGCTCGAGGCGCCGACGACTCCGAGCCTGTTCGAGGCGCTCGGGGTCGAGCGGCGCATCCGGCACGTGGTGGCGGACGTCCGCGATGCCGGCCGTGTCGCCGACGAGGTCGCGGCTGCGCGCCCGTCGATCGTCTTCCACCTCGCGGCGCAGGCGATCGTGCGCACGGCGTACGCCCATCCGCGCGAGACGTTCGAGACCAACGTCATGGGCACCGTCAACGTGCTCGAGGCGGCGCGCGCCTGCGATTCCGTGCAGGCCGTCGTGGTGGTGACCAGCGACAAGAGCTACCAGAACCTCGAGACCGGGCGCCCGTTCCGCGAGACCGACGCCATGGGCGGCCGTGACCCGTACAGCGCCAGCAAGGGCGCCGCGGAGCTGGTGGTCGAGGCGTACCGGCAGAGCTTCTTCGCCGACGGTGCGGCCATCGCGTCCGTTCGGGCCGGGAACGTGATTGGGCCGGGAGACTGGGCGACGGACCGCATCGTCCCGGACATCGTCCGCGCGGTGACCGCCGGCGAGCCCGTGGCGGTCCGCAACCCCGACGCCGTCCGCCCGTGGCAGCACGTGGCCGAGCCGCTGTCCGGGTACCTTTGGCTGGGATCGCGCCTGCTCTCGGACGGGCACGCGTTCGCGGGCCCGTGGAACTTCGGGCCCGTGGACACGAGCGGCGCCCGCACCGTCCGCTGGCTGGTGGAGCACTTCCTCGCCACGTGGGGCGGCGGCTCCTGGATCACCCCTGACGACGGTGCACCCCAGCCGCACGAGGCGCACCGCCTGAGCCTCGACAGCACCAAGGCCCGGGAGCGGCTCGGCTGGGCGACGGTGTGGGACGCGAGCGCCGCGGTGGAGCGCACCGCCGCCTGGTACGCCGGCTACCACCTCGACCCGGCCAGCGCCCGCCCCATGCTCGAGGCGCAGCTGGCGGCGTACCTAGAGGACGCCCGCGCGGCCGGCCTCGCCTGGGCCCAGCCGGGAGGGACGCACCGATGACCGAGGCCCGCACCGACGCCACGGCCACCCGGGAGGCGATCCTGGACCTCGTGGCCCGCTACGCCCGCGAGCGCCACACGCCCGCGCCGTTCGACCCGGCCCGCGACCCGGTCCGCTACGCCGGCCGGGTGTTCGGCGAGGAGGAGCTTCGGGCGCTGGTGGACTCGGCGCTCGACTTCTACCTCACGGCGAGCCGGTTCACCGAGGCGTTCGAGGCCGGGTTCGCCGACTACCTGGGCCTGGGCAACGCGCTGTTCGTCAACTCGGGCTCGTCGGCCAACCTCGCCGCGGTCACCGCCCTCACCTCGCCGCGCCTCGGCGACCGGCGGCTCCAGCCCGGCGACGAGGTGGTCACTGTCGCCGCAGGCTTCCCGAGCACCGTGTCGCCCATCGTCCAGAACCGCCTCGTGCCGGTGTTCGTGGACGTGCGCCTGGACGACTACAACGCGGACCCCGAGGCCCTGCGCGCGGCCGTCGGGCCGCGCACCCGCGCGATCGTGCTCGCCCACACGATGGGCGTGCCGTACGACCTGGACACCGTCATGGACCTGGTGGCGGCCCACGACCTGTGGCTGGTCGAGGACAACTGCGACGCGCTGGGCAGTCGGTACCGGGGCCGGCTGACGGGCACCTTCGGCCACCTGGCAACCTCGTCCTTCTACCCGGCGCACCACATCACCACCGGCGAGGGCGGCATGGTGGTGACCGACGACGACGCCCTGGCGGCACTGGTCCGCTCGATCCGCGACTGGGGCCGCGACTGCTACTGCGCCGGCGGCGAGAACAACACCTGCGGCAAGCGGTTCGCCCAGCAGTTCGGCACGCTGCCGTTCGGGTACGACCACAAGTACGTCTACAGCCACCTCGGCTACAACCTCAAGGCCACCGACATGCAGGCGGCCATCGGGACGGCCCAACTGGCGCGCGTGGACGCGTTCGCGGCCGCGCGCAGGCGCAACCACGCCCGGCTGCGCGAGGGGCTCGCCCCGTACGCCGACCGGCTGGTGCTGCCGGCCGCGCCGCCGAACACCGACCCGTCCTGGTTCGGCTTCGTGGTGACCGTCCGCGAGGGCGCGGGATTCACGCGCGGCGAGCTCACCGCGTACCTGGAGTCGCGGCGCATCGAGACCCGCAGCCTGTTCAGCGGCAACCTGCTCCGGCACCCCGCGTTCGCGGACATCGAGCACCGCGTGGTGGGCAGCCTGGCCGTGTCCGACGCGATCACCGAGCGGACGTTCTTCGTGGGCGTGTACCCCGGGCTCGACGGGGCCCGCCTCGACTACGTCGTCGACGCGTTCGGGCGGTTCATGGCCGGCGAGCGGGCCGGCGGGCGCTGAGCCGCCGATGCCCGTCGTCCGCCGCCTGGCCTGCGAGGTGGAGCGGGTCGTCGACCACGGCGACCACGTGTACACCGTCACGCTCGCGCCCGCCAGCCCGGCGCCCGCCTTCCGCCCGGGCCAGTTCCTCCACCTCGCGCTCGACCCCTTCGAGCCCGGCGGCTTCTGGCCCGAGTCGCGCGTGTTCTCCATCGCGTCCTCGCCCATTGATCGCGACCGCCTGGCCATCACGTACGCGGTCAAGGGCGCCTTCACGGGCAGGATGGAGCGCGAGCTGGCGCCGGGACGGGAGGTGTGGGTCAAGCTGCCGTACGGCGAGTTCACGGTGGACCCGTCGCGGGACGCCGTTCTGTTCGCGGGCGGCACCGGGGTGACCGCGTTCACCGCGTTCCTGGGCAGCCTGCCGGCGTGCGGCGCGCGCCGGGTGGCGCTGTTCTACGGTGCGCGGACGCCGGACCTGTTCGTCTATGGCGACTTCGTGGCAAGCCGGGCGGCCGAGGTGGCCGGCCTCGACGTGCACCTGGTGTGCGAGGCCACCGACGGCCGACTGTCGGTGGCCGGCGCGTGGCCGGTGATCGAGTCGCTCGACTGCCCGCCCGCCTACCTCTCCGGGCCGCCGGCGATGCTCGCGGCGCTCACGGCGCAACTGCGCGCGTGTGGCGTGCCCGAGACCGACGTCAGGACCGACGCGTGGGAGTGAGGCGGCCGCTGCCCGAGCCGGACCTCGACCACGTGGTCGAGCACGTTGGCGACGCGTGGGAGGCCCTCCGCGGCGCGCGCCTGTTCATCACCGGCGGGACCGGCTTCTTCGGCGGCTGGATGGCCGAGAGCCTCCTGCACGCGGACGCGCGGCTGGGCCTGGGCGTCCGGGCGCATCTGCTCACGCGCCATCCGGAGCGGTTCCGAGCGGCAGTCCCGCACGTGGCGGACCACCCCTCGATCACGCTCTGCGCCGGCGACATCCGGGACTTCGCGTTTCCGGACGCCGACTTCTCGACCATCCTCCACATGGCGACCGAGACCGAACTCCGCGGCTCTGCGTCGACCTCGTTCACGACCGCCGTGTCCGGCACGGCGCGGGTCCTGGAGCTCGCGGCGCGGTGCGGAGCCCAGCGCCTGCTGCTCACGAGCTCGGGGGCCGTCTACGGGACCCAGCCGCCGGAGCTCGAGCGCATTGGCGAGGACTACCCGGGCGCGCCTCGCCCAGAGGACCCCGCGGCCGGCTACGGGCACGGCAAGCGGGCGGCGGAGTTCCTGTGCGCGGCGGCTTCGGCCGACACCGGCCTCGAGGTCAAGATCGCGCGCTGCTTCGCGTTCGTGGGTCCGCTGCTGCCGCTCGACGCGAACTTCGCCATCGGCAACTTCATCCGCGACGCGATGGCGGGCGGCCCGGTCCGCGTGGCGGGCGACGGCACGCCGCGGCGCTCCTATCTCTATGCCGCTGATCTCGCGATCTGGCTGTGGACGATCCTTGTTCGCGGTGCGACGTGTCATCCGTACAACGTGGGCTCCGACGAGGACATCAGCGTTGCCTACCTCGCGCGGTTGGTGGCCGAGGTACTCGCGCCTGACGCGATCGTTGAGATTGGATTGTCTCCAACGCCACGCAGCCGCCGTGCCGGCTATGTCCCATCCACGAGACGGGCAGTGGGCGAACTTGGGCTTGGACAGCTGATCTCGCTCCGCGAGGCGATCCGGCGAACCGCGGAGTGGCTGACGTGGGGCCGCGAGTACGTTCAGGGCGCGCAGCCGGGTGCGGGGCTGCGCTGAAGTTGGACGGGTTCCCGCACACCCGCCCGGGAGACACCCTACGTGACACTAAGTCCTAGCGCGAAGGCTTCCTCGACCAGCTATCTCGAGAAGTTCTACAACGGACCTCACCTCAAGCGCTTCGCCTTCCCCGGAGCGCTGATCTGGGGCGTGGGAGCGCGCAGCGAGGTCGCGAACCTCCTCGCGGACGCGGTGGTCGTGGACGCCTACGTAGATGCCCACTTCGCCTCGCACCCCCTCGTCGACGAGTTGCTGGCGCCACTGGGAGGCAGAGTGCGGCGCCGCGTGGTGGTCGCTGGTGAGCCGCGAACGCAGGCCGTCATCGCCGACTCGAGAGCGTTTGCAAGTCCTGACTCAGTTGTCGCAATTGGAGGGGGGAGCACGATCGACTTTTCCAAGGCGGTGATCTGCGCGCGGCTCTACGGGCGCATTGACGGCGTGGGGATGGGGGCATCGCGGGGTCTCGACGCGCTCCCCGATGCGCCACGCCCGGTGTTCGTTGCCGTGCCCACCACGGCCGGCACCGGTGCGGACACCAGCCGCTACTACGTCACCTACGACACGGAGACCAAGGCCAAGGTGCACGGCAAGAGCTGGCGGCTCGTGGCTGACTGGAGCGTTCTCGATCCCGCGTTCCTGCGCGATTGCCCAGAGAGCCTTCTTGTCGCGAGCGCCTTTGACGCCTTCGTCCATCTCTTCGAGTCGATGGTCTGCCGGAGCGAGCAGTCGTGGTTTGCGCGGATGCTCTCGTTGGACGTCATCCCGCGCTTGATCGCTGCTCTCGACGCGGCGGTGCGGCGTGGCGAGCGAACTGACGACGCGCACCTGCAGCTCCTCTATGCCGCATCGGTCGGCGGGATGGCCATCTCGAATGTCCGGACAGGGAACATCCATGAGGCCGCTGGAGCGCTGCTGGAGGCGACTACTCTGAGTCACCCCGAGACGCTCGCCGTGTTCTTCGCGAGCGCCTACGAGCAGTACGCGGAAGCAACCGCAGATTTGTGCGGGCTCCTCGCCACACGGGTCGAGGCGGCAGCCCCCAATGCCGGGATCGCCACGATGGGCGATCTGATCGCCTGGTGGACCGATCGGTTCCGCGACTCAGGTGCACTTGATCGAATTCACGACCAGTTGGCCGCGCTGCGCAACTGTCGCACCGATCTTGAGGCCCGCATCTTCGACCGCGTCTGGTCAGATCGCGTATGGGTGGAGAAGGAGAGCCCGGTGACGCTCAGCAAGGCAGATGTGCGTGCCTTTATCGTGCGCGGTCTGGAGGGGCACGGGTTCGCTGATGACTGACACGTCTGCAGTCTCCGCGGCACCCGCGCTCGACGTCGCCATGACCCGGCACAACCTTGCTGCGGGGGAAGCTGTTGCCGACCAGTGGCCGCGGCGCGAGCTGCAGGCGCACTGGTCCCCGTGTTCGACCGCGGCATCGTCGGCAGAGAAGACGGTCCCTACCGCACCGGGGTCCATCCGTACCAGGGTCTGGCCGCAGGCGAGGCGATAGAGTAGGTGCGTTCTGGGCGAGGCACGTCGTCCGGTACCGGGGAGATCCAGTCTTGAGACTCAGTGACGCCACACCGCTGTTCGTCCTCGAGATGGCGAACAACCACATGGGCAGCCTGGATCACGGGATCCGGATCGTCCACGAGTTCGCCGAGGTTCTCAAGGGGTTTCCGTACCACTTCGCGGTGAAGCTCCAGTACCGCCAACTGGACACGTTCATCCACCCCGACTACCGCGGCAGCAACGAATTCCACTACGTCAAGCGGTTCGAGGACACGCGCCTGACACCGGAGCAGTTCAAGACGCTCCGTGATGAGATCACGCGATCGGGCTTCCTCGCCATGTGCACGCCGTTCGACGAGGCGTCGGTCGACCTGATCGAGGCGCACGACTACGACATCGTCAAGATCGGTAGCTGCTCGTTCACGGACTGGCCCCTCATCGAGCGCGTCGCCAAGGTCGACAAGCCCATCATCGCGTCGACAGCTGGCGCCACCCTTGATGAGATCGACCGCGTTGCCAGCTACTTCGAGCACCGCCACAAGGACTTCGCGCTCCTGCACTGTCGCGCGGAGTACCCGGTGGCACTCGAGGACCTTCAGCTCAACCAGATCGACCTGCTGCAGGACCGGTACCCCGGCCGGATCATCGGCTTCTCAACGCACGAGGACCCCGAGAACCTGATCGCGGTGCGCATAGCCGTGGCCAAGGGCGCGGCGATCCTTGAGAAGCACGTGGGCGTCCCAACGGACACCTTCAAGCTGAACGCCTACTCTGCGACTCCTTCGCAGGTCCGAGCGTGGGTGACCGCCGCGGACGAGACCCTGCGCGCCTGCGGGGTCTCGGGCGAGCGCTACCCCATCAGCGAGCGCGAGCGCGACAGCTTGGTCGGCCTGCGCCGCGGCGTGTTCGCGTCGCGCGCTCTGGGCGTTGGCGAGGATCTGCGCGCCGATGGGCTGTTCCTGGCGATCCCGGGCAGGCCCGGGCAACTGACCGCCAACGACCTCTCGAAGTACACGTCCTACCATCTGACGGCCGCGGTCCCCGAGCGCGGCCCGGTCATGCTCTCCGACGTTGACGCGGTGGACCATCGCGAGCAGGTGCACGAGATCATCGACCAGGTCAAGGGGATGCTCCAGACGAGCGGTCTCGCGGTGCCGGCCATGGTGGACCTGGAGATTTCGCACCACCACGGCCTCGAGCGCTTCAGCGAGCACGGGTTGACGATGCTCAACATCGTCAACCGCGAATACGCCAAGAAGCTTCTGATCGTCCTCGCCGGCCAGTGGAACCCGGAGCACTACCACGAGCGCAAGCTGGAGACGTTCCACGTGCTCCACGGGGAGTTGGACGTCACGCTCGACGGGGAGCCCGTCCTGCTGCGGACCGGTGATGTGCTGACCATCGAGCGGGGCGTCCGCCACGCCTTCGGCAGTTCGGTCGGCGCCGTGATCGAGGAGATCTCCACGACCCACTACGGGTCTGACTCCTTCTACACCGACCCCAGCATCCCGACCACGGGCGACCGCAAGACCTTCGTGACCCATTGGATGGGCTGAGGCCGACCGTCGTCTGGGATGTGGACGACGTGCTCAACGACCTGATGGCTGCGTGGCTCGAGCAGGTCTGGAGTGCCGGGCACCCGGATCAGCCGATGGCGCCTGCAAACGTGCGAGCGAACCCGCCTCACGAGCTGCTCGGGATCGCGCTTGGCGACTACCATGCGTCGCTGGACGAGTTCCGCGTCGGAGATGGCTATGCGGCCATGCCACCCAATCCAGCAGTCCTCGCGTGGCTGGACACGCACGGTGAGAGCTGCCGCCACGTGGCGCTGACGGCGACGGCCTTCCGCGCGGCGCCATCAACTGCGGCCTGGGTGCTGCGCCACTTCGGTCGTTGGATCCGGGTGTTCGCGTTCGTGCCCGCCGAGCGCCCCGGGGAGGACCTCCCCCAGTACGACGCCGACAAGGGCGCATGGCTGGCGCGGCTCCAGGGACCCGCTGTGCTGGTGGATGACTCGCCTGCGAACCTAGCTGTGGCGAGGGCGGCGGGCGCTGGGGCGGTCCGCTGGCCCCAACCGTGGAACGGCGGCGGCTCTCCACAGGAGGCGCTGGCCGAACTCGATCAATGGCTCGCGAAGCAGTGCGCCGCATGAAGCTGTCCGACTACGTGTTCGAGGCCGTCGCCGACGCGGGCGTCGAGCACGTGTTCTTCCTGCCGGGTGGCGGCGCCATGCACCTGGTCGACTCGCTTGGCAAGTGCGAGCGGCTTGAGCCGGTGCTCATGCTCCACGAGCAGGCCGCAGCAATCGCCGCCGAGGCCTACGCGCGCGTCACCGGAAATCTCGGGGTCGTGCTGGTGACCACGGGCCCAGGCGGCACGAACGCGCTCACTGGCGTGGCCGGCGCCTGGATCGAGTCAACGCCACTGCTGGTCATCTCGGGCCAGGTGAAGCGCGCCGACCTCATGGGCGATCGAGGTGTCCGCCAGTTCGGGCCGCAGGAGGTGGCGATCACACGGGTGGCCGCGCCGATCACGAAGGCAGCAGTCCAACTGCTCGACCCCGAGCGAGGCCGACCCTCGGTCGAGGGGCTGCTCCACACGGCTCGCGAGGGCCGCCCGGGGCCGGTGTGGCTGGACGTGCCGCTCGACGTCCAGGCCGCCCAGGTCAACCCGGTCGCCCAGATCGCGTTCGTGCCCCCCGTGCCAGTAGCCGTGGACGCTGAGGCGATCGCCACTCGAATTCTCGAGGAACTGAGCCGGTCGCAGCGGCCGGTGATCCTCGCGGGGAACGGGGTCCGCCTTGCCAAGGCGGTCGAGCCGCTCCGACAGGTCGTGGAGCGATCGGGCGTACCGCTGCTCACGAGCCGACGAAACGGGATCGATGTCCTGCCCGGCGATCACCCGCTGTACTTCGGGCGCCCGGGATCCATGGCCCCCCGCTACGCCAACTGGGCTCTCCAGACCGCGGACCTGATCGTCGTGATCGGTTGCCGTCTCGACCCTGTGCAGGTGGCCTACGACTGGGCCGGCTTCGGCCGCAACGCGCGCAAGGTGATGCTGGACATCGACGTACACGAAATCGCCAAGATCACGCCGCCCGTGGACGTGGCGCTCGTTGCCGACGCGGGACCGGTCCTGAACGCGCTCGCCGCGCGCCTCGCGACCGAGCACGCGCCCGCCGCGGTCGCTGAGAATCGCCAGCGATGGGCCGATCGATGCCGCGACTGGAAGGCTCGGTACCCCGTTATCGAGCCGCGCCACCGCAACCTTTCCGACCGGGTGAGTACCTACGTTCTCGCGGAGGCGCTGTCACATCGGCTGTCCGCCGCGGACACGATGGTGATCGGCAGCTCTGGCGCCGCCATCGAGACCTTCATGCTCGCGTACTCGGCGCCGCTCGGGCAGCGGACCTTCCTGACTGGCGGTCTCGGCGCGATGGGCTTCGGTCTGCCCGCCTCGATCGGGGCGTGTCTGGGGGCCAACCGCGGCCGAACTGTCCTCGTGGACGGCGACGGCGGCTTCCAGCTCAACATCCAGGAGCTTGCCACGCTCCACCGGCTCCGGCTGCCCGTGAAGGTGTTCGTCCTCGACAACCAGGGCTACGCCTCGATTCGATCGAGCCAGCGCCGACACTTCGGCCACCTCGTCGGCGCGGACGCGACCAGCGGACTCGAGCTGCCGGACATCACCCGCGTCGCCGAGGCGTACGGTCTACGGACCGCGCGAGTCTCGCGCCACGCTGACCTGCCGCGCGTCTTCGACGAGGTCCTCGCGGGGGATGACCCAGTCATCTGCGTGGTGGACGCCGACCCAGACGAGATCGCCGAGCCGCGATCCACGTCCCGGGTGATGCCGGACGGCTCGATGACGTCGCGCCCGCTCGAGGACCTGACGCCGCTGTTGGATCCCGATCTGCTGATGCGAGAACTGGAGACCTGGAGTTGAAACGGCCCGTCGCTGCGTCGGCAAGCGTGAGCGAACAGACGCGCCAATCGAGCTCCTTGCCGCCTGCGGAGGGGCCCGAACTCGTGGCAACGCCAATCGGCCCGCTCCCGATTGGGCACGACTGCCGTCTTGCGTGGCGCCTGCGTGCCCGTGCTCATGGAACATTTCCCTATGGCGGCCGTGACTTCGAGATCTGGGCCTGTTCCGAATGCGGCTTGGGTTACACCGATCCAGTGCCAGCAGAGGCAGACTCCCCGGCTCTCTATCAGGCCAGGTCATCTCGCGACTTCCTGCCATCTGACTCAAGGCTTCTCGCGTGGATCAAGGACTGGCTCGCTCGCCGAGACGCCCGCTCCTTCTGTCGGGGGATGCGAGAAGACGCCACAATTCTTGACTACGGGTGCGGAAATGGGGCTTTCGTGCGCGCGATGGCCGCGGAGAAACCGCGGGCGCGCGTGCTCGGCTGCGATTACCACTCCGCGGCGCCGCCTGGCCTCGACTCTGGGAGCTACCTCTCGTATGGGGAATTGGATAAGGTCGGTGGCGGCATTGACCTGATCCTGCTAAGGCACGTTCTCGAACACACGTATCACCCGGTGGACTTACTGACCGACCTTGGCGAGCTCCTTCGACCGGGTGGCGTTATCGGGATTGAGTCGCCAAATCTGGAAGCCGGAGTGCGACACCTGTTCGGGCGGGATTGGAACGGTTGGTACGTGCCGTACCACACACTCCACTTCACACGGCGCTCACTCCAGATGGTCATCGAAGGTGCTGGGCTCCAGGTCGCATCGATCGGAGGGGCCGATATGCCGATGATCGGCCGCAGCCTTCAGGCCAGGCGGCGATCGGATTACGGGCCCGGGCTCATGTTGCTGGGAGCGCTCCTGCAACCGGCGCAGCTCGCAATCGGGTTCGTGACGCGTTCCCCCGTCAATCTGCGCGCACGTGCGATTCGACCGCGATGACGCGACAGCACCTCGCATCACGTCAACTCTATCGAGCCCAACTCAACCGCAATTGGCGCACATCTTGAACGCGAAGCGCATGGTTCTCCAAAGCGGTCGCGCGGTCGCTATGGCAGTGCTTCCCTCGCGCTATGCAACGGGCCTCGTCGCATGGTCGAAATGGTTCCTTGGCGAGCCGGAGATGAGGCTCCTTCCCTTGCTGTGTAGCAGGGAGCTGGTGGCGGTTGACATAGGCGCCAACACCGGTGTCTATTCGTGGCACCTCCGTCGCTACTCACGACTGGTTCACGCCTACGAGCCGATTCCTGATCTTGCAGAAGGTCTTCGACGCGCTCTACCTGAGTGCGTTGTGCATCAGTACGCACTGTCGGATCACGCCGGAATGGCCACCCTGTCGATCCCAGTCTTCGATCGTGCGCGCATAAACGCTCTGGCAAGCCTGTCGAGGACCTTCGAGGACGCCGAGGCTGTGCGGACGGTAGAGGTGTCGGTTCAGTGTCTGGACGATGAGGGCCTTGGAGATGTCGGCTTCGTCAAGATCGACGTGGAGGGTCACGAAGAGGCGGTCCTTGTCGGGGCACGCCGTCTGCTCGCCACGCAGCATCCCACGTTGCTGGTCGAGATAGACGAGCGTCAGACACCGGGTGCGATCCAACGAGTCGTGACACTACTGGAGTCTCTCGACTACGACGCCTACTTCTTGGACAAGGGCCGAATGAGGCCAATCGGTGCGTTCGACCCAAGCACAATGCAGAGCTCCTCAGCGATCTCAGCCGATGGGTGGGCGACCAGTGCGTTCATAGCGAATTTCGTCTTTGTTCCATCTCAACCTGTGTGGCATGGACAGCGCAAGGTGATCGAGCCCGCTTGAAGGCCGTGCTTGAACCCCGCCCGGCTCAGGTCGGGCTCGTGCGATCTGGTGCACTTACGTTCGCCGGGGTGGCGGGCGCGGCAGCAACCGTGTACGTGCTGCAGGTCGCAATGGGACGGATGTTGCCCGTCACCGACTACAGCCTATATGCCGCGTTGTCCGGCATCTTCAATATGGTGGCCGTGCCCCTCAGCGCTGTCCTGCTTGTCGTCACGCGGGCGGCGGCTCTCGCGGCCGGCAGGGGGGATTCTGGTGAAGTCGCGGCTGTCCGCCATCAAGCCGTCCGCGAATTGACTATTGGCGGTGCGGCTGCTTTGGTGCTTGGCATCGCTGCCAGTGGGCTACTCGCCGGCGCGCTCGGGAGCTCTTCTCCGTGGCCCGTGGTGGTTATGTGGATAGCTGTTGCCGCCAATGTCGCTCTCGCGCTCGGTCTCGCGCTTCTTCAAGGCGCGCACAGGTTCATGCCTCTCACCGTGGCGAACTTCGCCTCCGCTATCGTGCGACTCGTCTCATCCTTGGCCCTGGTTTCCATGGGCTTCGGCGTCGCCGGGACCATGGCCGGAGCGGCCCTTGCCTGTGGGTTGGGTTCGATCGCCGTCTGGGTCGCGCTGGGACCCTCGCCGGCATCTGAGGCGCGCGCGATCACCTCGCGCGGACTCCTCCTCTCCCGTAGCGCGCTCGTCCTCGCGGTCAGCAACGTCGCGTTCATCGCCATGACGCAATTCGACTACGTACTAGCCCGGGTCTTCCTTCCGCCCGATCAGGCCAGTGAGTACGCCGCAGCCGCCATCCTGGCGAAGGCAGTCCTCTGGCTGCCCGTGGGAATCGTCATTGCTCTGTTCCCGATGGTGGCCTCGGAGGCCGCGGCATCACGCCCGAGCCACCACCTCTTGCGACAGGGTCTGCTGATGACGGCGGCGACATCGGGGGTGCTCGCCGCGGTTCTTGCCTTCGGCGCAGGGTTCTGGCTGCGCCTGCTGTACGGCGCCAAGTTCGAGCCAGCGGCACCGTACCTTGCGTGGTTGAGCCTCGCCTGTCTCCCGTTGGCGATCGTTCTTGTCGTCGACAACTACCAACTAGCGCTTCACCGCGCGAGGTTCATCGGCGCTTATGCTGCGGTCGCCATCGCGGAGGTCGCTGCCCTCGCCCTGCCAGGGGCCAGCCCGGAGCGTCTGATCGGCGTGATCCTCGTGGGATCGGTCGTGTCCCTGGGGTGGGCTGCCGTGATCGTGGCCGGACAGTTCCGGCACCGAGCGGTGGGAATTGTCTCCGGCGACCTGGAAGTTGATCCGCTCGCGCTCTACCACGTGGGGTCGCCTGTGGACCTGCGTGTGGATCGACCCGATGTACTCGCCGACAATCCCGATGAAGAACAACTGGACGGCACCGAAGAAATAGACGCCCATAACCAGCGGTGCGAGGCCCAAATTGAAGGTGTTCCACCAGATGAGCTTCAGAGCTAGGTAGATCAGTGCGATCAGCAACGACAGGATCGACACTACGAACCCGGCCATCGTGGCCAAGCGCAGCGGAACCTTCGAGTGGCTCGTGATGCCCAGCATCGCTTGGTCGTAGAGTGTGAAGAAGTTGTGCTTAGTCTTGCCCATGAATCGCGGCGGCTGGTGGTACTCGATGACCGCCATCTCGTACCCGAAGTCGCTCACGAGACCGCGCGTATAGGGATACTGTTCGTCGGTGCCGCGGAACAGCTCGACAACCGCACGGTCGTACAAGCCAAAGCCCGTGAAGTTCTGCACCAGTTCGACATCGCTCGATAGCGTCGAGACGAGCCAGTAGTAGAACTTGCGGACCCGGCCCATCACCCACGAGTCGTGTGTTCCGGTCTTGAC
The DNA here is from genome assembly GCA_021786915.1 of Chloroflexota bacterium. The sequence goes on along the minus strand of JAJYMP010000680.1, from coordinate 10,837 downwards.
CCCGATGACGACCTTGTAGCCCTCCTCCCACTTCTTGGCGAACTCCGGGATCAGTGCCGGCGGGTCCTGTAGGTCGGCCACGCAACTGACGATCGCGTCGCCACGGGCCTCGAGGAACGCGTGGTACGGCGACCGGATGTGCCCGAAGTTGCGCGTGTTTACGATGACCCGGACGTGCCTGTCATCGGCTGCGAGCTCCCGCAAGATCTCGACCGTCCTGTCGGTCGACGCGTTGTCGATGAACAAATGGTCGTAGTCGTATTCAGGGATCGTCGCCATCGCTTCCCTGACCCGGCGATGGACCTCGCGGACGTTCCCCTCCTCGTTGAAGCACGGGGTCAGGATGGTCAGCAGCGGCACTGCGGCTCCTTTCGACCGTCGGGCCTTGGGTCGGCGTCGAACCGCCACGTCAATCCTAATTGAGCGCTGCTCGCGTTCGCGGTCCGGTTCGCATCGAGGGCCCGCCAGCATCCTACTCGCCGCAGTCCCGGCTGCCACCGGTACGATCGGGTCGGCGCCCATGCTCGACCGGGGTGCCAAGATCGGTCCGTCGAGCCCGGATCGCAGGCGCTCGCTCACAGGATGGAAGGACTGCAACATCACCGGTGAACTCGGCGCGCTGACGACACGTGGGGCCGGCGGCTGGTCGATCTGGATGGGCCGCCCCACGCTGTTCGCGATCGCCGTGATGAACGTGATCACGGGGCTGGTGGTCCTGGTCCTGCTGGCGCCGCTCGCCGCCGGAGCCGACGCCGGCTTCTACCGCGACTGCGCCATGGCGGGCGCCACGAAGGGCTGCGGAGGGCTCTACCCGCCGCTCACGGCCCTGGTCACCTGGCCGCTGACGCTCCTGCCGCCGTCCGGCGCCGCGGTCGTGATGTCGTCGATCGGGCTGGCGATCCTGCTCGTCGGCGTCGTCGTCGAGACCCGCGGCCTGGCGCGGCTCGATCGGCTGCTCGTGCTCCTGGCCGTGCTCGGCTTCGCGCCCGTCGTCCACGAGCTGCTGCTGGGCCAGGTGACCCTGCCGATCGCCGCGACGATCTACCTCGTCGCCAGGCGCGGTGACGCCTACCGCAACGGCATCCCGCTGGGCATCGCGCTGGCGATCGCGCCCAAGCCCATCCTGGCCCTGGTCGTGGTCTGGATGCTCGTCTGGCGGCGGCGGGCGCTTGCCGGGTCCATCCTGGCGGCCCTCGCCATGACGGCTGTGGCGGTGGTGGTGGCCAGCCCCGACGCCTACGTGGCCTGGCTCTCGATCCTCCTCGGCCTCGGGCGCGACTCGGTCGCCGGCACAGCCCCGCTGGCGACGCATGGCAACCTCTCGCTCTGGCCGCTGGACGCGCCGAAGCTGGCGCTGGCCCTGCTCGTCGCCGCTGCGGCGGTGTGGGCCATCCTCCGGGACGAGGCGCGCGGCTTCGTGGCGGCCCTGCTGGCCGGCCTGGTGCTGGCGCCCTACACCGGCCTCTACGCCGCCACCGTGCTGCTGCTCGCCGTCCGGCCGGCGCTTGGCTTCGCCCCCCGTGCCACCCGACTGCTCGCCCTGGGCGCGAACATCTGCCTCGCGATGCTGACCGCGCTCGTGGCGTGGGCGGCCGTGGCGCTGGCCGTGGCCGCGTTGCCCTCTGGGCGGGGATCGTGGCGCCGACCGCCCGGGGCGCCTGGGTAAGTCCGCCGGGCGGCAGGTTCGGGATCAGGCTCGACGAAGGATAACCTCGTTATACTATAACGGCGTTATACTATCGCTGGAGAAGCCGATGAGGAACTTCGTCGGACGCGCGGGACTGCTGGCCAGGATCGATGCCGAATGGGCGGCTGCCCGGGACTCCGGCGAGGGCCGGATGGTCACGATCCGCGGCCGCCGGCGGGTCGGCAAGACCTGGCTGGTCGAGGAGTTCATCGACCGCTCAGGAGCGCCGAGCGTCTTCTTCGCTGCCAGTCGCCAGACGGAGGACCGTGAGCTCGGCCTGTTCGCGCAGGCACTCGCACTGTCGGACCTCCCGTCGCGCGTGCAGGCGGAGGGCGTCTCGTTCGCCACGTGGCAGGCGGCGCTCGTGACCGCCGCCGGCGCTGCCGACCCGGCACGGCCGAGCGTCATCGTCCTCGACGAGTTCCCCTACCTGCTCGGGGCCACGGAACAGGCGCGAGACGCGGTGCTCGGGGCGGTCCAGACCGCCTGGGACCGCACGCTCTCCAAGCAGCCAGTGCTCCTCATTCTCGTCGGCTCCGACCAGGCGATGATGGAGATGATCACGGCGCCAAAGCAGCCGCTCCACCAGCGTCCCGCACGCGAGATCCTCGTCCCCCCGCTCAACCCGGCCGAGGCCGCGAAGCTGTCGGGCCTGACGGGCGCCGAGGCCCTCGACTCCTACCTCGTCACCGGCGGCTTCCCCAGGCTCGTCCGCGCCAAGATGGGGCGCAGTCTCCGGGACTTCCTCGCAGACCAGCTTTCCGATGACGGCACGGCCCTCGTGACCACCGGACGGCTCATCCTCGACTCGGATTTCGGCTCGAGCACGCAGGCGCGCACGATCCTGTCCGTGATCGGCGAAGGGTTCCGCAAGCGCGGCGACATCGCGAACGAGGTCGGGGTCGATGCGAACAACCTCAAGCCCCCGCTCGATCTGCTCATCACCGACAAGCGGGTCGTCGAGGCGCGACGTCCGCTCTCGACGGCTGCCTCTCGCGACACGCGGTACGAGATCGTCGATCCGTACCTGCGCTTCTATCTGCGCTTCGTCGACCGCTACAGGGGCGAGATCGAGCGCAGCCGCGGCCGGGTCGTCACGGACATCATCGTCCGCGGCTGGTCGACCTATGCGGGCAAGGCGATCGAGGCCCTCGTCCGCGAGGCGGTCGACGAACTGATCCCCGACGCCCGGTTCGGGTCCGCCGCGGTCGTCGGCGCCTACTGGACAACCGACAACGCCGTGGAGATTGACCTCGTGGGCGCCGACCGCCGCGATCCGCCCGCCAAGCGGATCGCGTTCCTCGGCTCGATCAAGTGGCGTGAGGCCAGGCCGGTGACCCTGTCGGACTATAACGCGCTCGTGGCCGCCGGGGCAAAGGTGCCGGGGGCAAGCCCGACGACGATGAAGGTGGCAGTCTCGCGCCTCGGCGCGGACGCCGATGCGCGAACGGCGTTCGACGTGGTGCTCGAGGCTGGCGACATCCTGGCGGCGTGGTCGGTCGCCTGACGGCGCGCATCCACCGACCGTCTCTGGCACACGAGCGCACTCCGCCCCGCGGACCGTCGTGTGTCCCCGACCCGGATCGCGGGCGGGCAATGGACCGCGGCGGGCGGACCGTGCCACCGACCCCGTCCAAGAGCAGTGACACTCGGGCCGATAACACGGGTCAGCGCAAGATGTAGTGGCGCTCAGCGGCGACGTCGGTAGCGCATCCCAGGGCCGCGCCGGATGGGGGTGGTGCCTTCGATCCGCTCCGCCGCCACCATCGCACCGAGCAAACGGCTCGCCTGAACCTCGTTGAGTCCCAGACGGCCGATGAGGTCGGCCCGGCCCACCTCCGTGAGGACATCGAGCAGCGCATCGACTTGGTCCATCCGCTCATCGAGGGCCGTGCGACGCCGATACTTCAGGCGGTGACCGAGGGCTCCACGCGCCTCCTTCGTGAGACGGTACGAGAGGCTTCCGTTGAGCAGGCGCTCGACGGCCCCGGCCTGCTCCAGGTTGGCGAGAGTCCGTGCCGCATCGGCCGGGGTTGCCTGCGAGGCGACGGCAAGGCCCTCCGGCCGGACGACGGGCTGCCTGCACAGCATCTCGATGCCGATGGACGCCCGAACATCCTCGGCGAGCGACCTGCGCCGCTTCGACACCCGATCGAGGTACTCGCGAAGGCGCAGGTCCGGCGAGCCCGCCGGCAGTCGCACGACGACCTCTCCGCCATCCTCCACGATCTCAGGCTCGGGATGTCCGTCGCGAAGCATCACGCGGTACATGCTGTCGATGCCGACGCCTTCGCGGTCGGCCAGCCCGAGGACTCGCATCGCCTCGGCGAGGCCAGGATTGCGCGCCTCCGATTGCGTCGCAAGCAGCCGGTTGGCCGACACCCCCGGCGGGAAACCGCCCGGGGAGCGCACCTTGTAGACGTCCGTCGGGTCGCCGGCGGCGAGGGCGATGATCATCGCCCTGTCCAGCCTGTAGTCGCGGTGCATGATGGCGTTGACCAGCGCTTCGCGAAGGGCCAGCTCCGGGAGCGAGCGCACGACCTGGTTCTCGCCCCCCACGATCTCATTCCGGCCCGGGAAGATGTCGTCCAGCAGTGCGAGCATGACCCGGTCGTACAGCGGCAGCACCGGTGCGGGGCCGTTGATGCGTCGCGACGACGCCGCCCCTTCGGCCACGGTCACCAGAAGGTCGATCTGATCCCGGCCGGGCTCGAACTCGCAGAGGAGCAGCGCCCCTGCGTTGGTCAGCTCGGGGTCGGGGTCGGCCTGATCGAGCAGGACCTTGAGGCGCAGCGCGATCTCGCGCGCCCCGAGCGTCGTGCCGTTCTTGCGCTGGTAGTGGGCGACAGCGGATTCGATGGCGTCCGGCGTCGCACTGGAGAGCCGGAGGCCGGATGGCTGAGCGCTCCAGTCGACGCCTCGGCGCTCCTCGAGGAAGTGCCTGGCAGCGTCCCCCGTCAGCTCCACGCAGTCGGTGCCGACGCGGGTTCTCAGTTTGCCGTCGGCGTAGATCTCGCTAAGAGCGTCAGGGATGTTGACGAGGAGAAGGCGCACTCCGCCCTCGTAGATTTCCTCGACGTCGGCGTTCAGGCTCGGCTGGGTTAGCGCGAAGATGCGGCGACGGAGCCAGGTGGCGTCAGAACAGGCACCGATCAGGGCACCAGGACCGGCCATCTTGTCGTGGATCCCGACGACGAGCACGCCGCCCTTGGTTGGGTTGTTCGCCAAGCACGCGGCTTCGCGAGCCAGAGCGATCGCGGCGGCGTCGCTCTGTGGACCGATCTCGCGGGGAGCGGCGGCCCGGTGGTCCCAGCGGCTGTCCTCGAGCTTGAAGTCGACGAGTTCGGTCTCGACGTCACCGGCGACCGCCCCGACCAGAACCGCGGCGATGGCATCGAGAGCCGCCTGCCGCCGCATCGCAGAAGTAACCATCGAGTGCCTCGAATAACATCATTACGGCGGTCCGACGCAACGATACTATTTCCACATCGCGCGAGCGTCAATCAGCTGGTTGGCTGCCCGCGCGGTCCGCCTCCTGCCCTCGCGAGCCGCCGCGCCGCAGCCCCGAAGGCCATCCGACCGGATGGCCGACTCCGGCTCCACGTTGGCGGTCATCATCGCCGCCGTCGAGGTGCGGACGCGGGCCTGGAAGGACGAGGACGGCGTGGAGCGCACCCGCGAGTATGCGGGGCGGCCGCAGTGCGGGCAGACGAACCCCTCGGGCCAGCGGCTCCGCACGAGGTCGTCGAGGCACGCCTCGTCGTCGGGGAACCACCGCAGGAGCTCGCGGAAGCTGGCGGGGAACGGCGGGCGGATCACGGCGATGCACGCTGCTACATCTTGCGCTGACCTGTGTTATCGGCCCAAGCGTCAGAGCAGTAGTCCTTGTGGATGCCGTGGCATGACCGACCGGTCACTGGTACACGCGGTCTGCCGGCGCCCTAGACTTCGCCCGATGTCCCCCGAGTCGCTGACCATCGTCCTGCCCGCCTTCAACGAGGAGGCGCGGCTCGGCTCCGCCCTGGACGAGCTGTTCGCCTGGCTCCGCGGGGAGGGCCGGACCGCCCTGCCGCTCGGCACGCACGTGCTGGTCGTGGACGACGGCTCCACCGACGGGACGATCGCGCTCGTCCGCGCGCGCCCCGAGTTCGCGGCAGGGGACCTCTCGCTGCTCCCGGTTCCCCACGGCGGCAAGGGCGCGGCCGTGCGGGCCGGGATGCTCCACGCGCCGGGCGACCTGGTGGTGTTCGCCGACGCCGACATGGCGACGCCGCCCAGCCAGCTCGTGCCGCTGGTCGCCGCGCTCGAGACGGCCGATGCTGCCTACGGCTCGCGGATCCAGCCCGACGGCTCCGACATGCGCGCCTCGCAGCCGGGCTGGCGCCGGGCGCTGGGCAAGGCGTTCCACCTGCTCGCGTCGGCCTGGGTGGTCGGGCCGGTCCAGGACACCCAGTGCGGGTTCAAGGGGTTCCGCCGCGACGTCGCCCGCGACGTGTTCTCGCCCGCGACGTGTTCGCGCGCCAGAAGGTCACCAGCATCGTGTTCGACGTCGAGGTCATCTTCCTCGTGCGCCGGCGCGGCTACTCGCACGCCGTCGTCCCCATCCGCTGGTCCGACGTCCGAGGCTCGCGCATGCACCCGGGGCCCCGCCTCGCGCTCCGGGTGGCCTGGGACCTGTTCCGCACCCCGCTCGTGCACCGTGATGTCCGGCGCTCCGCGCTCGGCAGCGTCGAACGCCGCGCCTGAGGCCGTCGGTCGGCCCGGCATGCGGCTCATCGAGGCGCTGGCAAGGCTGCTGCCGGTCTTCACGATCCTCGCGAGCGTACTGCTGCTCGGCGCCACCCTCGCGGTCGCAGGGGACACGCTGGGCTACGACTTCCGCGCGTACTGGGCTGCCGGGTCCCGGGTCCTGGCTGGTCAGCCCGCTTACGACACCTCGTACATGTCCGCCGGCGGCTTCGGCCTGTTCTACTACCCACCGACGTTCGTCCCGCTGGTCCTGCCGTTGGCGCTGCTCCCAGAGACGCTCGCGGTCTGGGCGTGGACGGCGATCCTGGTGGCGGCGATGGTCGGCGGCATCGCGGCGATGCCGGTGTCGCCTCGGCTGCGCTGGCTGGTAGGGCTGCTCGCCGCGGCCTCGTGGCCCGTCCTGTACGCGGTGAAGCTGGGCCAGGTTGGCCCGCTCCTCCTGCTCCTGTTCGCGCTTGGGTGGCGCGCGATCGAGCGCCCCGGTGCCATCGGCCTGGTGGGTGGACTGGGGGCCGCGGTCAAGATCCAGCCGGGGTTGGTGCTGCTGTGGGCGCTCCTCGCCCGGCGGTCTCGGGACGTATTCGTCGGTGTGGTCGTGCTGGCTGTGCTGGCGGTCCTGGCGACGCTGCTGGCCGGCGTCTCGGCCTGGACGGACTTCCTCACGCTGATCGGCCGCGTTGCGGATCCAATCACCACGCCGCACAACTTCACGGTGGGCGCCGTGGCATATCAAGCGAGCATCTCTCACGACGCCGCGGCGGCACTGCAATGGGCGTCGACCGCCGCCGCGGTCGCGATCCTCCTCGTCGCCGCGCTGCGTTTCGGGGTCGTGCCCTCGTACCTCGTGGCGGTCGTGGTCAGCCAGCTCGTCTCGCCGATCCTGTGGGACCACTACGCGCTCTTGCTGCTGATCCCGGTCGCCTGGCTGCTGGACCGGGGCTGGTGGTGGGCGGCGGCGATCCCCCTCGCGACCTCGGTCGGGCTCGTGGGCGCCGTGCCAGCCGTCGCGTACCCGCTGGCGTTCTGGGTGACGCTGGCCGCGCTCGTGGCGGCGGGCGTGCTCACCGAGAGATCTGCAGGTTCGTCAATGGCACAGTCCCATGCGTAGCGTGAACTGGCTGAGGATTGGCCGCGACGCGCTGGTGGTGGCGGGGATCGCGCTCGCCCTCTACTACTGGCTCTACCTGATCGGCAACGGCAGCCCCGTTGACGTCGCGTGGTACTGGTCAGCCGATCCCCACAACCTGTATCCGCACCCGGAGCTCGCCGAGCGCAACGGCTACAACTACTCGCCCGCCTTCGAGTACGTGGTCGCGTGGGGCCGAGCACTGCCGTTCGACGTGTTCGCCTCCGTCTGGCGGCTGATCCTGATCGCGGCGCTCGTGTACATGGCCGGGCCCTTCACGCTGCTGGTGCTGATGACGGTGCCGGTGGCCTCGGAGATCAACGCGGCGAACATCCAGATCCTGCTGGCGCTCGCGGTGGTGGTCGGATTCCGCTGGCCGGCGAGCTGGGCGTTCGTGCTCCTGACGAAGGTGTCGCCGGGCGTCGGCCTGCTGTGGTTCGCGATGCGCCGGCAGTGGCGGATGCTGGTGGTTGCGCTCGGTGTCACCGCGTCGATCGCCGCCGTCTCGCTGGTCCAGAACCCCGACGCGTGGCGCGGCTGGATCGCGCTCATCACGGACGGCCAGATGCCGTCGGTCAGCCCGTTCTACCTGCCGCTCACGGTGCGCCTCCCGTTCGCGCTGGCCTTCGTCGTGGGGGCGGGGCTCACGGGCAAGCGCTGGCCGGTGGTCGTGGGCGCGACGCTCGCCCTGCCGGTGTTCTACTGGACCAGCGCCTCGATGCTGGTGGGCGTCCTGCCGTTCGCGCGCGAGGCCCTGGGGCGCCAGCTCAACGAGCACGGCTGGACGCTCGATCGCGGCCGCAGCGCCCGGCTCCGTCCCGGCGAGGCGCGATCTGCCGCTACGGCCTGAGGGACGCGGCGGAGCCCGGTCACACCCTGACCCCTTGCCGGGGGCGAGGTTGATCTTGGTCCAGCTCGGGTCGGCCAGAGTGGCTGGCAATCAGCGGTCTAATACTCTTGACATGTACTGCCGCTGCTGTCTAGAGTACTGGCCATGGGACGAGTAGCTCGCAGTCTGTTCCCCGCCACGCAACGACGCGCCGAGGCGCTCGGTGAGCGGCTTCGGGCGGCCCGCCTCCGCCGCCGGATGAGCGAGGCGGAGATGGCCGAGCGCGCCTTCGTCTCGCGGATGACACTGCGCAAGCTCGAGGCCGGCGACCTCACGGTGAGCGCCGCCGTGCTCGCACGCGTGCTCGAAGTGCTCGCGCTCGATCAGGATCTCGACAAGCTGGCCGCGAACGATGTGGTTGGTCACGGGCTCGTCGACGCGCGAACCCCAATGCCGCATCGGACCGGCCCCAAGCCCTGATGGCGGGCGACGCAGGACGGCTGCTCATCGTCCTCGATGCGGCGGAGCTCGGGCCGCGCCGGACGGTGGGCACGCTGGTTCGCTGGCCCGGGCCCGGACAGAGGCGCTCCGTCTCCTTCGCCTACGACCCCGCCTGGCTCAGCGGTGCGTCGTCGTTCGCGCTCGATCCGCGACTCCAGCTGTTCGCGGGCGACCAGCCGCTCGGTGCGGACTCACTCCCGCCCTCGCTCCTCGACACGACGCCCGATGCCTGGGGGCAGATGCTGCTCTCGCGCGACGCCGGGCATCTGCTCACTGCGTGGGAGCTGCTGACAGGCGTGTCGGACGAGACGAGGATGGGCGCCCTTCGGCTGGCCGACGGCCCCGACGGCCCGTTCGTCCGCGGCGGCGAGCCGGCCGTTCCGCCGATGACCTCCTTGGGCGAACTCCAGGACCTCGCGCGGATGGTCGAGGAGGACCCGGAGGCGGAGATCCCCGCATCGCGCCTGCGTGGCCTGGTGGTGCCGGGCTCCTCGCTCGGCGGCGCGCGCCCGAAGGCGAACGTCAGGGACGCGAGTGGCGATCTGTGGATCGCCAAGTTCCCGTCGCGCGAGGACCGCCGGCTCGACATCGGCGCGTGGGAGTTCGTGTATGCGAACCTCGCCGCGAGCGCCGGGATCGAGGTCGCCGAACACCGGATGCTCGCCGTCAACGGGCCGGGACGAGGCCGAACCTACCTGGTGCGTCGCTTCGACCGCGGGTCCGGAGACGAGCGCCGGCCCTACGTGTCGGCCATGACCCTGACCGACCATCGGGACGGAGAGCCTGCGTCCTACCCGGACATTGCCCAGGCCATCGGCCGATTCGGGGCCGCCGGGTGGGTGAAGCAGGACTTGAAGCAGCTCTTCCGCCGGCTTCTCTTCAACATCCTGGCAGGCAATCGTGACGACCACCTGCGAAATCACGGGTTCCTCCGTCGCGAGGAGGGCTGGCGCCTGTCGCCCGCCTTCGACATGAATCCTGCCCGCGCCGCCCATCCCCACAGCCTCTCGCTCGACGGGCGGACCGACAGGCAGGACATCGGCACGGCGCTCGCCACCCACCGGCTCTATGCACTCTCCGAGGGCGATGCCCGCACC
>JAJYMP010000680.1:0-838 GCA_021786915.1 Chloroflexota bacterium | reverse complement strand
GCCCGCACCATCCTGGGCGAGGTGGTCGAGGCAGTGGACGGCTGGGACGACGAGGCCGTCCGCGCCGGCATCGGGCCCGGCGAGCGCAAGATCGTGGCGACGTCGTTCTCCGCGCTGGAGGACGGCCGGGCGCTTCTGGCGTCGTGACCGTCGTTCGCGCTCCCGCGTAACCGCCGCGGCCTGACCGTCGGTATCCTGTCGCGGATCGACCCGGGCGCCGCCCGGCCCCACGCGGACGGTGATGGTGCAGCGCAGGGAACCCGGAAGAGAGCAGGCGATCGCGGTCGGCGTCGGCCTCGTGGTCGTGTCGTTCTTCGTCTACTGGCTCTCGAACCAGCACTTCTCCGCGGGCCGCGCCGACTTCATGTACCTCGCCGACGCGTTCCTCCACGGCCGCGTCTGGGTGCCGCTGGGCCTGCCGCCCAACGCCCCCCGCGACGGCGTCAACGACGTCATCCGCGTCGGGAACGAGCTGTTCGTGCCGTTCGCACCGTTCCCGGCGATCGCGCTGATGCCGCTGGTGGCGATCATCGGGCCGGTCAACGCCGACCACTGGGAGACCGGGATCAACGCGGCGCTCGCCGCCACGGTGGTGGGGCTCTCGTACTGGGTGGTCGGCCGGATCGGCGTGCGGCGGATCATGGGCCGCCTGTTCCTGGCCATCCTGATGGGGTTCTCGACGCAGATCTGGTGGGTGACCACCCGCGGCGGCGTGTGGCACACCGGGCACCTCGTGGCGACGATCCTGGTGCTGCTGCTGATCGCCGAGATGTTCGGGCGCCAGCGGGCGCTGCTCATGGGCCTGCTGGTGGGGTTCGGCTTCCTCACGCGGGCGCCG
>JAJYMP010000091.1 GCA_021786915.1 Chloroflexota bacterium | reverse complement strand
CGCCTCGATGGCGGCGTTGAGCGCGAGCAGGTTGGTCTGCTCGGCGATGTCGTCGATCGTCTCGACGATGGCGCCGATCTGCTCGCCCTTGGCGCCCAGCTCGGACACCTTGACCGCGCTGTCGTCCACGGCCGCCTTGATCCGCGCCATGCCCGCCGCGTTCTCCTGGATCGCCGCGGTGACCTTGGCCAGAGCCGCTGCGGCGCGCTGGTTCGCCGGCTTGAGGTCGTCGGCGGCCTTCTCGGTCGCGGTGAGCGCCGTCTGCATCGACGACACGGCCTCGACGCTGCGGCCGACCGATCGGCTGGCCTCGTCGGCGCCCTGGCCCACCTGGCCGATCACGGCCGCAAGCTCCTCGACAGCCGCGTTGGTGTCACTGGCGGCCCGCGCCTGCTCGGCGGTTCCGCCCGCGACCTGGCTGATCGTGGTAGCCACCTGCTGGGTCGCCGCGCCGGTCTGGGCTGCGGCTTCATTGAGCTGGCCGGACGTGGAGGTCACCGCCTCCGCCGCCTCCTGCACCTCGAGCACGGTCGAGGTCAGGCCCTCGCGGGCGGCGTTGTACGCCTCGATCGCCGCGAACACCTTGTTGCGAATCTCGTTGGTGTACTCCGCCGTCTTGCCGATCTCGTCGCTGCCGTAGTGCTCGATGAGCGGCGTCTCCACCTTGATGGCGAAGGTGAGGTCGTTGTCGCGCAGGCGCTCCATACCCTCGGCCAGGCGCGTCATGCCCGTGGCCGACAGCGAGCCCAGGGTCTGCTGGACGTCGGTGACGCCGCGCACGACCAGGCGGGCGAGCCAGAACGAGAGAGCGAAGCCGATGACGACCGCGGCGAGGATCGCGATGATCGTGATCAGCCGGCTCGACTCGTAGGTCGAGGTGATCTGGCGGCTCATCTCGGTCGCCTGCGTGTCCTGGATATTGACGAGGACGGCGAGCGACTTGTCGGCCGTGGCGAAGGCTGACTCGCCCGTCTTGACGTAGGCGTCGCGAGCCTGGGTCATCGCGCCCGGCCCGCCGGTCGATGCGGTGGCGAAGAAGCCGTCCACCGATTGCTTGTATGCCGTCCACGACGCGGTGAACGCGGCGAGACCGTCCTTCTCCGCCTGGGCAAGGTCGCCGGCGGCGAACGCCGCCAGCTTCTGGTCGGTCGCAGCCACATCCGCGGCGACGCTGTCGGACGTTCCCGCGACGGACCCGGTGGCGACGGCGCGCAGGACCTGCGAGTTGATGTCGCCGATGGCCGCACGGGCGTCGGCGAGGTCGTTCATCGGCACCACGCCGCTGTCGTACATGCTCGAGCCGATCTGGTCCACCGACCCGAGGTTGATGATCGACAGCAGGCCGATCGCCACCATGAACACGATCAGGACCGCCGATGTGCCGAGCAGTTTCGCGCGCACATTGAGTCGCATGGCCAGGAGTCCCTCTCCTACCAGCCCGGTTGACGTTACGGGTGCGCTTGGAGGCACCTGCGGGCCATGGACGCAAGTAACTGCGCTCCCGGACGCGGGCGCCATCAGCGAATACACGTAGATGCGCCCAGCCGCTGCACCCGATCGGGGTCCCGGGTAGGGGGACCCAACAGTCCACATGCTGGCGCCGAGCTGCTCCCGTGAGGGCCGAGGCCGGCTGCCGTGCTGGCTGGCCCGACTCTTGGCCAGGTACCTCTGGGTATGGCCGGTGTTGCCGCGCACCGGACACGGTGGTGGCGCCCCGGCCGGTCCGGCGACGGCAGCTGGCGGTGAGTGACACCGGGGTTGGCATGGACACCGGCGCGCTCTCCCGGATGTTCGAAGCGTTCTCCACGACCAAGGGCCCCGAGCGCGGGACGGGGCTCGGCCTCGCCACCGTCCAGACCATCGTCTCGCAGTCCGGGCCGCGCTCGGCCAGAAGGCGTCTGCCGCGCCGTCCGGCGCCCAGCGGCCTGCGCAAGCGTCTGCACCGGATCGCGCGGCCGCCGTCCCGGGACGCGCCATGCCGCCCAGCCATCGACCCGCCGCAGGCTGGCCCTGCCCGGTGCGGCCGTGGCGCCCCGCACGCGGCGGCACACCATCGCGCGCGGCCGCGTGCACCCCCCAAACAGGCAATGGTCCGCGACGACAGGAGCGTCAGACTGGCGCGGTGTGTCGCCATTTCAGGTCCGTGCCGAAGCCTAGGCCCGGGCGGCCGCTCCCGTCCGCCCCGGAGCCACCGCCGCCGTGGGCGCCAGATCCTCCCGGTCCAGCCGACGCCGCGCCGTCGCCGCTGCCGGCATGGCAGCGGTGGATCTGGCTCGTCGTGTTGGCGGGCGTCGGCCTCGCGAGCGCGGTCTACTACGTCCCGATCCTGGGCGTGAGCGGGCGCGGGTTCGTGCTCGTGGTCGCCGAGGCCGTCCCGGTCCTCGGCGTCCTCCTCAGCCTCACGCTCCGCCGGCCTGCCCGGCGCGAGGCCTGGGCGCTGATCGCCGCGGGCCTCGCGTGCGCCATGGCCGGCGACGTGGCCCGGTACGCGATCACGCTCGGCGGGGAGGCCCAGTCGCCGTCGGTCGCCGACGTCCTGTTCCTCGCCGAGTACCCCTTCCTCATGCTCGGGGCGATCCGGCTCGTGCGCGGGTGGCCGGCCCGGACCGTCGTTCTGGACGCCATCTTGGTGTCGGGCGCAGTGGCGGTGGTGGGGTGGGAGTTCCTGCTGCGCCCGATGGCGGGCAGCGTGGCCGGCATCGCGCTTGCCTCCGTCGTCGCGGGAGCGTATCCCGTCGCGGACGTCGTCCTGGCCGGCGTGCTGACCGGGATCTTCTTCAGCACGGGCCTGCCCTCCGCCGCCCTGCGGCTCCTGGCGTCGGGGTTCCTGCTGACATTCGCCGCCGACGTCATCCACCTCAGGATGGCGCTCGTAGGGACGAACGCCGACCCCTCGCCGCTCGATGCCGGGGCGCTCGTGGCCATGGGTCTGATGGCAGCGGCCGCCCTGCACCCGTCGGCCGCCACGGAGGCGCGCGTCGTGCCCGAGGATCGGCGGCCATGGCGGCTGGGGCACATCCTGCTCCTCTCGATTGCCGGCCTCGTCGTCCCGCTCACGCTCGGCGCGCTCGAGATGACGGGACAGGACCCTGACCTGCCGGTCCTGATCGCCGCCTGGTCCGTGATGGTGGCGATCGTGACGTACCGCGTCGCGGGGATCACGTCCGAGCTCCGGGCCAGCGAGCAGAGGCTCCTGGTCTCGGAGAGCCGCTACCGGGGCCTGTTCGAGAGCAATCCGCAGCCGATGTGGGTCTACGACGTCGCGACGCTCCGGTTCCTCGCCGTCAACGAGCTCGCGGTAGCGAGGTATGGGTGGACACGACCGGAGTTCCTCGCGATGACGATCGCCGAGGTACGGCCCTCCGAGGACGTGCCCGCCCTCCTCGAGAACATCGCCTCGACGCGTGAGGCGATCCAGACCTCCGGCCCGTGGCGGCATCGACGCAGGGATGGCTCGACGCTGGACGTCGAGATCACCTCGCATTGGATCCGCTGGGAGGGCCGCGACGCCCGCCTCGTGCTGGCGGTCGATGTCACCGAGCGGCTCCGGCTCGAGGAGCAGCTTCGGCAGGCCCAGAAGATGGAGGCGATCGGGCGCCTGGCGGGCGGCATCGCACACGACTTCAACAACCTCCTGACCGCGATCTCGGGCTACGCCGAGGTCCTCCGCGACAGCCTCGGGCCCGAGGACCCGCGAGTCGAGGACGTGGCCCAGATCGTCAAGGCGGGCGACCGCGCCGCGAGCCTGACCCGGCAGCTGCTCGCATTCAGCCGGCGTCAGGTCCTGCAGCCCCGCGTCCTCGACCTCAGCGCCGTGGTCCTCGACCTCAAGCCGCTGCTCGCGAGGCTCATCGGCGACGACGTCCAAGTCCGGACCCACGTGGCGCCCGTGCCGCTCATGGTCCGCGCGGACCCCGGCCAGATTGCGCAGGTCCTGATGAACCTCTCGGTCAACGCGCGGGACGCGATGCCCCAAGGCGGCTCGCTGTCCATCGAGACGGCCGTCGTCTCGCTCGACGAGTCGTTCACCCGGGCGCACTCGGGGATGCACCCTGGCTCCCATGCCCTGCTCGCGGTGACGGACACGGGCCGCGGCATGGACCGCGAGACCATGGGCCACCTCTTCGAGCCGTTCTTCACGACCAAGGGAGTTGGCGAGGGAACCGGCCTCGGGCTGTCGACGGTCTACGGGATCATCAAGCAGTCCGGCGGCAGCATCTGGGCGTACTCGGAGCCCGGCCATGGCACGACGTTCAAGATCTACCTGCCCATTTCGGCTGGCCCCGACGGCGACGACCTCGCACAGCCCGTCCCGGCGACGGCCGTGCCGGGCGGCGCCGCGCCCACGGAGACGATCCTCCTGGTCGAGGACGAGCATGCGGTGCGGAACTTCGTGACGCGCCTGCTGGATCGCGCCGGATACCACGTGATCGTGGCGGCTTCACCGGAGGAGGCCGATGCTATCGCCGGCGCGCACGCCGGGCAGATCGACCTCCTGGTCACCGACGTGGTCATGCCGGGCCGCAACGGGGCCGAGCTCGCCGCCGGGCTGCACGTCCGGCGGCCCGAGATGCGGACGCTGTTCATGAGCGGCTACACGGAGGACGCCATAGTCCACGATGGCGTCCTGGACGCAGGCGTCGCCTTCATCGGCAAGCCGTTCGCGCCAGCGACCTTCCTCGCCAAGGTCCGCGACGCCCTTGACAGCGAGCCAGTGGCCCCAATCAGCTAGTTCCCCTGGCGGAACCCGCACCGCCCGACGGCTCGAGACCCTATCCACTCGCC
>JAJYMP010000762.1 GCA_021786915.1 Chloroflexota bacterium | reverse complement strand
CATCACCGGCCGGACGACGAAGCACATGCGCTTCGTGAGCAACGAACTCGTCGGGGCGTGGCGCAACGGTGGCGCACGTGCTTTGGGAGCCGCGGAGGCGGGAGCGGTGGAGCCGGGCCCCTCCTGAGCACGAGACCGCGAGCGGTGAAGGTGCCGATTATCCGGGGCTTCGCGAGCACCGGATAATGCTCGACGATCCGTGGGGCTGGCGTTTCACGCATGGCTGGGTGTCGTCGCCTCACTCGGTGTTGCCGGCTCCCGCATGGCGTTCGAGGTACGTCGGAAACCGTGGGCCGGCCTGAACCGGCGAGCCGCTTGACGCGGGAAGGCCGGTCCAGGCCCGGTGTCGGATGTCGGGCTACGGGGCGCACCCGAACAGGACCGAGTGCTCCCAGGCGACGATCCCGCTGATCGTGCCCGGGCCTTGCGTCGCGTACGAGGCGACGAATGGTCCAAACCCGGGGCCCTTGCCACTCGCGGCGCCGAATGCCGAGCACCCGGGGGAGTCGGTCGCGGTGACGGGCATGACCATTGCGAGCACAAGCATCAGGCTCGCTGTCATTGAGACCAGGACACGCTTCATTGCGTCACCCTCCTTCTGCTCAACGCGGGTCGGTCTCGCCATTGGCTCGGCACGGTGCAGGCGACCTGGTTGGGCTGCCGTGCGTTGACGCCCCTCGCGATTCGCGCAGTCGAATGTGCTTGCCGGTCCCTTGCGGCGCAACGGGGATTCCCCCAGTTCGGGCGCCCCCGGGGCGCGGTTCGTGGTCGGTAGCGGCGGGTCATCCGAACAAGACGGTGAACGCGCCGCGATTGTCGAAGTAGGTGTTCTGGAGCTCACCGATCGTGAACAACAGGACGCCCGACGACGGCGGCGTGATCGTCGTCGTGTCGCCGACGAGGAACGGAGTGCCGCTCTCGCCGACCTTCGCGATCAGCTCTCCCCAGTAGGCGGAATCGAGCACACAGGGGCCCGTCTGCGCCCGCAGTTCAGGCGTCCAGGTGGCGTAGACCTCGCCGCAGGTCAGCTGGGTCGTCTGGCCGGCCGGCCCGCTCGCGCTCTTGAACACCCCCGGAACGTGCCAGGCCGGGATCAGGGCTGTTTGGACGTACCCGAGGGTCACCAGGCTGACGGGCACGCCAGCGGCGACCGTGACCCCGGAGGAGATCCAACCCGCGTCCGCTGGCACGAGGACCGGGGTCCTTGCCGTGGCTGTCGCCGGCGCGAGCAGACATCCAAGGGCGAGAGCCCCAATCGACGCTCACCGAAGCATCGAACGCATTGTCCACCCCTTCGGGACGCATCTCAACGCGGGTCGGTCTCGCCATTGGCTCGGCACGGTGCAGGCGACCTGGTTGGGCTGCCGTGCGTCGACGCCCCTCGCGATTCGCGCAGTCGAATGTGCTTGCCGGTCCCTTGCGGCGCAACGGGGATTCCCCCAGTTCGGGCGCCCTCCCGGTTGTTCTGTGCGCGTACACTGACCCGGTGCTATCCGGGCGCGCGGGCGAGATGGCGCGGACCGACCGGCTCCTCGACGGCGCCCGGGTGGGCGAGAGCGCGGCGCTGATCATCCGCGGCGACCCTGGGATCGGGAAGACGGCTCTCCTCGGCGAGGTTGCGGCCAGGGCGGTCGGGTTCACCGTCCTGCGCGCCCAACCGCTCCAGACCGAGTCCGAGCTGCCGTTTGCCGGGCTCTCTGATCTGCTTCGACCGCTGCTGCCCCTGCTGGACCGCATCCCCGCACCGCAGGCCGCGGTGCTGGCCGGCGCCCTGGCCCTGGGGCCACCGACGCCCGGCGACCGGTTCGCTGCCGCCGCGGCGACGATCAGCCTGCTGGCAGCGGGAGCGGATGAGGCACCAGTCCTCGCCGTCATCGATGACGCCCACTGGCTCGACACGCCATCCCGCGAAGCGCTCCTGTTCGCCGGCCGCCGCCTGGGCCGGGAGGGTGTTGTGCTCCTGTTCGCGATGCGTGACCGCCCGTGGCTCGAGGGGGCCGGGATCGAGACGGTCGAGCTCCGCGGGTTGGGCGTCGACGCGGCGGCCGAGCTGATCGCCGGGACTGGCAGGGCCGTGAGCACTGGCGTCCGCGCGCGACTTGTAGCCGACACTGCCGGGAACCCGCTCGCCCTGCTCGATGCCCTCGCAACCCTCGGCGACGGCCAGCTCGGCGGTTCCGTGCCGATCAGCGAGCCGATCGCGGTCGGCCACAGTCTCGAGCGCTCGTTCGCACAGCGCCTTGAGCCGCTGCCGCACGAGACCCAGCGCGCGCTTCTGGTCGCCGCCGCGAGCTACTCCGGGAACGCGGCCGAGATCGCACGCGCCCTCGCCCGCCTGAACCTGGCGATGAACGCGCTCGTCCCCGCCGAGCGGGGAGGGCTCGTCGCGGTCCGCGCAGGCAGGATCGAATTCGTCCACCCCCTGCTGCGCTCGGCCGTCTACCACGTGGCCGATCCCGGCGATCGACGCGCCGTCCACAGGGCGCTGGCCGTGGCTGTGGGCCCAGCCGCGGTCGACCCGGTCTCCTGGCACCTCGCTGCCGCGGCTCCCGGGCCGGACGAGGAAGTGGCATGTCTCCTGGAGGAGGCCGCGACCGCCGCGCTGGCGCGGCGCGGCTACGCGAGTGCCGCGAGAGCGCTCGCGGCGGCGGCTCGCCTGAGCCCGGAGAACCGGGACCGGATCCGCCGGACGATCCGGGCGGCCGACGCATTCCGGCTCGGCGGAGAGGCGCAGCAGGCCGCCGACAGCCTCGCGGGGATCCTCCACCTCGCGTCGGATCCGCTCGTCCGTGCGGATATCCAGCAGTTACGGGCCGCGGCCCTCACCTACGTTAGCCCCATGATGGAGACGTTCGCGCTGCTCATCGACGAGGCCGACCGCGTCGAGCCGTACGACCCGGCTCGGGCCGCGGTGCTTCTCGCCGTCGCCACCAACGCCGCCGCCGCCGCGGCCGAGATCGATCTCGTTGTCGAGGCCGGGCGACGGGCCGTGCGGCTCTCCCGGACCGTTGGTGGCCCGGTGCAGATGATCGCCGCGCTCGCCCTGGGCAACGGGTTAACCCTCGCAGGGCGGATCGACGAGGCCCGTGCAATCTTCGAGCCGCTGATCCCCGTGCTTGAGACGATCGACCCACTGGGCGAGGTTGGGAACCTGCTCGTGGCGACCCCGGCCGCCCTTACCTGGATAGGGGATTCGGTGACCGCCAGGCGGATGCTCGAGCGGGTCGTCGCCGCGGCGCGCAGCGCGAGTGCTGCCGCTCTGCTGCCCTACCCGCTCGCGATCCTCTCCGAGCTCGAGCTTCGCTGCGGGCGACTGGCGCCTGCGTACGCGACGGCCAACGAGTCGGTGCGGCTCGCCGCGGAGACCGGACAAGCCGGGCTGTCCTCGTTCGCGCTCGCGACGCTCGCCCGGGTCGAGGCGCTGCGCGGCCTCGAGGATGAGTGCAGGACGCACGTGGCGGCCGCGCTCGAGGGGTCGCACCGGCTCGGCACCACGTCGATCGAGAACTACGCGGCCTCGGTGCTCGGTGTGCTGGAGCTCTCGCTCGGCCGTCCGGAGCGAGCGACGGCTTGCCTCGAGGAGTGCGCCCGTCTCGTGATCAGGTACGGGCTCGGCCTGCCCGACGTCGTGCCCTGGCGCGCCGATCTCATCGAGGCCTACGTCCGGCTCGGCCGCACAGAGGATGCCGTGCACGAACTGGAGGCGCTCGAGGAGCAGGCGCGCGCGACCGGCAGCCGGTGGGCGGCCGCCGTGGCGGCGCGGTCTCGTGGACTGCTGGCGGACGACGACGGGTTTGAGGTCCCGATGGAGCATGCGCTGGAGCTCCACGGCGACCGGGAGCCGCTGGAGCGTGCCCGGACGGAGCTGTGCCTCGGCAGGCGTCGCCGCCACGCACGTCAGCGGGCGGCGGCCCGTGTCGTGCTCCGTCAGGCGCTCGCGACGTTCGAGACGCTCGGTGCGGAGCCCTGGGCCGAGCAGGCGAGGGCGGAGCTGCGAGCGGCCGGCGATTCCCCAGAGCCGAGGCGTGGCAGATCGCTCATGGCACTGACGCCGCAGGAGCTCCAGGTTGCGCTCGTTGTCGCCGGGGGCGCGACGAACAAGGAGGCCGGGGCGGCATTGTTCATCAGTCCGAAGACGGTCGAATACCACCTCGGCAACGTCTACAGCAAGCTCGACGTCCGCTCCAGGACGGAGCTCGTGCCGAAGGTCGCGGCCCTCTCCTGACGCCTGCGAACAGAAGGCCAACGTCACACCACGTTCGCCAGCAGCAGGGCCGCGTCGAGGTCACCCGCTTGCCGAGCTGGCTGGTGGCGGGTCGCCCGGGCCCGCCGACGCCCGCCACCTCGCTGGGCTGCGGGATTGCTATCCCGACACGCTCCTGGTCGGGGTGGTGCTGCACACGGGACCCCTGGGGTGGTTGACCGGGAGCGCGTCGGGCGACTCGAGGTGTGCGGTTACTTGTCGATTCCTGGGCGGTCGCGGGCCTGCCGCCCTCCCCTCCTGCTCGGGAGGTCGAACTGTTGGGGTACGTCCCGTACACCGATGCACACACATCATGTTGACGCCCGGATGCCGGGATGGCAGAAAGGGGTCTCCGGATAGGTCACGAACCGGCCCGCCCACCGCCGGGCAACGGCCCCGTGGCATATGCTCTAGGCTGGTCATCACCGGCCGGACGACGAAGCACATGCGCTTCGTGAGCAACGAACTCGTCGGGGCGTGGCGCAACGGTGGCGCACGTGCTTTGGGAGCCGCGGAGGCGGGAGCGCGGGAGCCGGGCCCCTCGTGAGCACGACGGGCCGAGCGGTGAAGGTGCCGATTATCGTGCGCCAGGCGAACGGGGCTCGCGCGGCTCGCGCCCTGGTGACGCGATAGGCGCCGTGCCGGAGCCGACCCGGTGCAGTCCGGACTCAGCCCGCCAGCCGGGCGAACGCCGCCTGGGCTTCCTCCGGATCCGAGCTGACCCGCCACGCGCGGTTCGCGGGATCGGCCAGCGGCCGGACGCGGCCGAGTGCCCGGCGCTCCACGGGTCGCAGCTCTGCCCGAACAGCCTCGACGTCGCGGACGAGCGCCAGCAGCCTGACCATGTCCTCGGCGTCGCGGGCGGCCTGGCGGGCC
Organism: Chloroflexota bacterium; assembly: GCA_021786915.1. Next base: position 20,660 of record JAJYMP010000762.1, on the reverse strand, counting down.
TGCCATGCGCGGGTCTTGAGCGCGATCGCGCCGGCCAGCGACGGGACGGGCAGGACCCCCGACCCTCCGCCGACAACGTCGACTGCGAGGGGCCGTGCCGTCGTCGCTGGCGGGATCGTCGTGATGTCAGCGCGCGGGCCGAGGTGGTCGGGCGCGAGGAGGTCCACGACCGCGTCCCCGCGCGAGAAGCGGTAGGGATGCCGCGGGTCGGCGGTCTCGAAGCCCGCGGCGACGAGACGCCGAGCGGCCTCGCCCGTGCCGTCCGCGAGCGCCCGCACGTCGATGACGGCGTCGACGTCGCCGGTGGTGCGTCCCGACGGCCGGCCCGCCTCGCGCTCGAGGAGCATCACCATCTGTGCGCCGACCAGCACCCAGGGGATCCCGGCGAGCAGGCCGGACACCTCGAGCGCGGTCCCCCAGACGCTGGCCTCGGCGTCGCCTGCGGGCAGGATCGCGACGGTCACGGAGCGGACAGGGCTTCGCGGGCCACCGCCTGGCTCCGGGGGTCGCGGTCCTCGGCGAGGTCGAGCGCGACGGCCGAGCGGGGTGCGACTGGCCCCGCGAGCCAGGCTCGGACCTCGTCCGGCACGACCCGCAGCAGGACGTTCGGGTCGTTGGAGGGGCGGAGGCTGTACTGGCGCTCGAGGCGTCGCGCCATGGCCGCGTCGACGTAGAGCTCGACCGCCGCGTCCGGCGCGACGAGGCCGAGCCCAGCCTCGGACGCGAACCTCGGCCCGGTGCGGACCGTGCCGTCAGCGGCCGCCAGCCGCGCCAGGTCCGAGCTGTGGGCGCGCAGGTTCCGCCGCTCGGCGCGCGATGCGAGCCGGGCGCGGATCCCCCAGAGGCCCTGGCGCGCGACCGAGCGAAGTCTCGACCGCGTCGGCGCGTCGAGGCCGGGCGGGACGATCCCGTCCGCGAGCAGGATGAGCGCCCAGGCTCGTCGTGGCGAGAACCGCCGTCCGCCGGCGGGGCGGAGCTCGATGCGCGCCTCGACGTCGTCGCGGCGGACGAGCGTCTGGCTCCCGAGGCGGTGGGAGCGCAGGGCGCCCTCGGCCACGAGCCTGCCGACGCGCTGCCGGGTCAGCCCGAGCGCAGCCGCCGCCTCGGCCACGGACATCCAGTCGGAGAGCCTTGCGTCAACCATTTGCAGGTGACAATAGTTCAGGCAACATCGCCCGTCAAGACGGCGACCGGAGTGCCCTCGTTGCAGGAAGACGACGCCTCTCGGAGCTTGAGACGGGTCGCTTCCTCGACGACATCGATGTGTCGGTGTGTACGTCCCACTACCATTACGTACACACCTCGGGTTGACGCGCCGGTGCCCGGCTGGCAGCCTGCAGTCACCGCGTGATGGTCAGGAACCCAACCTCGCAGACCGCCGGGCCACGTCCACTCAGCATATGCTGGAGCCCGCTCATCATCGGCCGGACGACGAAGCACATGCGCTTCGCGAGCGTGGAACAGTCGGGGCGTGGCGCAACGGTGGCGCACGTGCTTTGGGAGCCACCGAGGCGGGAGCGGTGGAGCCGGGCCCTCCCTGAGCACGCGACCGCGAGCGGTGAAGGCGCCGGTTATCGTGCGCCAGGCGAACGGCACTGGTCACGTTAGCCGTCACTCAGTCCGTGCGTCGCCCCGAAGGCAGTCCAATCAGGAGGTTGTAGAGGTCAAGAGCGGCCGATGCGATCATCCCACAAAGGCCAACGAACGCGTCGGGCAGGTTGGGATCGGTCCGGGCTATCTGCAGGCCCTGTTCACGTCGTCTCCTTGGACCCGATCCTGGACCCGCAGCGGGCCCCGGCCCGGGTTTGATCTTCATGAACCGGGTTTGATCTTCATGAAAAGGTCCACCAGGAACACCGGCATCACGTACCCAACCCGGAACGGTGCTCCGGCCGCGTTGCCCGCACAAGCCCGGAGCACCCGCATGCGCGTCACGCCGTCGTTGTTCTGACCGGCGGCCGAGCCCCAGACCATGACGCCGCAGTTCCCCAGGGTCGCGCGCATCTCCGCCTCTTCGGCTGTGTCGAGGCGATGACCGCCGGCGAGCCGTGCCGCGTCCGATCGAAACCGAAGAACCAGCGGTAGTCGTCGTGGTTGAGGACCAGGATGGCGCCCACGATCTGCTCGCGCATGAGTGCCCGGGAACGGGCGATCCGGTGATGGTGACAGGGGACGGCGACGCCGTTGTCATGCTCAGATCCTGCCGCACTGCCGCGCCCCGGCTCCGCGGGGGCCGACGGATCGGCGATCACAGCGCGTGCCGGAGGGCCGGGCGTAAGGTTGGGCCATGTTGACCACACACACCTTCTTTTCGGACCTGGCCGGTGAAGCGCCGGTTCTGGCCCGCGGGATCCACAGCCAGACGCTGTCCGACGCGGGCGGTGTCGAGCTTGTCCTCTTCGCGTTCGCTGCGGGCGAGCGACTCTCCGAGCACACCTCGGCTCGCTCGGCCATCATCCACGTCCTGTCGGGCGAAGCCGACCTGACCGCGGGGGATGACGCATGGGCCGCCACCCCGGGCGCATGGCTCCGGATGGCCGCCAACACCAAGCACAGCGTGGTCGCACGCACCCCGCTGGTGATGGCCCTGTACTTGCTGCCGACCGAGCGCTGAGCTCGCCGTTGACCACGGCTCAGGGCAGGCTGCCCAACTTGCGCTTCCTCGGCACTTGGGTCGACGCCGCGACCAACATCGAGTGAGCTATCGTCCGTTCGTATGACCCGGCCATCGGATCGTTCGCGAGTGCTGACATCCTCCTCGGACAGCCTCAGGTGCCGGCGTTGCGGCAGCGCTACGTCTACGCCCAGGGCAACCCCGCAGACGGCCGGGATCCGAACAGCCAAGTTGGCCACGACCTCTCCTCGAGCGTGCCATGTCTCCTGGAATTTCGGAAGGCAGCCGCGTGCGCGGCAGGTTCACACGCGTCGCCCACGTCGCCCACGACGTTCAAGGGCTACACGGTCCATGCGAGCAGCGACGAGCCCCAGTGCGAGATCAAGAGCGACACGACGGACCACATCGCGATGCACAAGGGATCGGCGCTGACAAAGCTCCGGACATGAGCGGCAAGCGGGAGATGCCACCTCACCATCGGCCACCGCAGCGGTGGGCGGAGTCGGCCACCTGGCGGGCGACGCGCGCGCCTGCCGCTACGTGCTAGAGGATCGTGACGGTCCGCTCGAAAGCCGGGATCGAGTCCCCACTATTCGCTAGCCCAGCTCGGGTCCCCCGCCTCGTCCGGGCGGACGCCGCCGATCCCGGCGTCGCCGGCGGGGAGGCTGCTTCTCTTGATGGCATCCATCATCCGTTTGTGGAGAGCCATGGATTGCTCCAATTCGACTTCAGCGGACGCATGAGTGGCAAGGGGCCATTTAGCTTGCCAGCGAGTTCCCTGTTCACCGCGCGGAGGGGGCAGCGGATTCTGGGTGTCTCCGCGGCGTGCTCCGTCTCCTCCGCGCGATGGCGGCCGCAGTCGGTCAACTCGGATCCTCGTTGCGCGTCATGAGTTCCATGGGTAGAGCGGCAGCACGATCCGCCCGTAGGTGAGGTTCCACATTTGCGCGATCGCGATGTACAGCGCGAGGAGTGCGGAGATCACGAGGGACACGGCGCCAAGCTTGGTGGCGGTCTCGATCGACCCGAAGGCACCGAGTGCGATCAGGACGAGCCCTGCATCCACGAAGACGACGGTCGCCGTGAGGAACTTGGTGAGCGCGAACGACGTCCCCACGAGCGCGAACACGAAGACCGCCCACAACGCGTGGTACCAGCCGATCGTCGCGCCATCCGCGGGGGCGATGAGGTGGACGTAGCTGAGCCAGCTCACCGCACCGAAGACGATCCAGAAGAACCCGAAGCCGGTGAACGCCGTCGCGCCGAACAGGTTCCGGTTCTTGTAGTCCTGGAGCCCCGCGATCAGCTGCACGAAGCCGCCCAGGAACATGCACTCGAAGATGACCTGGCCGCTGGTGCCGGCGTAAAGCCCAAGTGTCGCGGCGTTGCCGAGGAACGTCGCGAACGCGAACCCGAACAGGCCCAACGGATCTGGGTTGGCGATCACCATCTCCATCTTGTAGTCGCGATCTCGCCGGGTGTCATCTGTCACTGAGACAGTCCTTTCCGTGTTCGTTTCGGGTCCGGTCGGAGGCAGCGCAGGACTCAGAGCGCCTGGGCGATGTCCCGGATGTTCGACTTGATCGTTTCGACCACCTCCGCGGAGTCGCCGCCAAATACCAGCTTCGTCATGGCCAAGGCCATGCCCCGCACCTGGCTGGCCTCTGTCTTGGGTGGCATCGCCAGGGCTCTTGGGTCAGTCACGAAGTCGATGAGGGCCGGCCCGTCGTGGATGAACGCTCGTTCGATCGCGGGGCGGATGTCCTCGGCGCGCTCCACCCGCTCGCCGTGGAGGCCCGCCACCTTGGCGAGCGCCCCGAAGTCGGGGTTGTGGACATCCGTCCCGAAGGGTGGATATCCGGCGACCTCCATCTCGGCTCGGACCATCCCCAGGGTGGAGTTGTTGAACACCATCAGCTTCACCGGGATCTCCAGGCCGCCCACGGTGAGCAGCTCGCCCATCAGCATCGTCAAGCCACCATCGCCGCACAGCGCCACGACCTGGCGTTCGGGCGCCCCGAACTTGGCCCCGATCGCCTGGGGCATCGCGTTCGCCATGGAACCGTGGCCGAAGGACGCGAGGAACCGGCGACGTGGGGTCATCTGGAGGTACCGGGCCCCCCACACGTTGCACATCCCGGTGTCGACGGTGAAGACCGCGTCATCGGCTGCCAGTTCGCTGATCGCGGTGGCGACCATCTCCGGACGCAGGCCGCTGCCGCTGCCGTCATGGGTTGCGTACGTCTGCAGACGCTCCATCGCGTGCAGGTGATGGTCCAGCACATCATCGAAGAACGATCGGTCGGCACGCTGTGTGACCTGCGGGAGGAGCGCCCGAAGCGTCTCGCCGATGTCGCCGACAAGGCCGAGGTCCACCTTCGCGCGGCGACCGAGGTGCGCCGGAGCGATGTCGACCTGCGCGATCGCGGTGTCCGTCGGCATGAAGTGGCGGAACGGAAAATCCGTTCCCAGCAGCAGGAGGAGGTCGCACTCGGCGAGAGCCCGGACCGCGCCGCCCTCGCCGAGGAGCCCTGTCATGCCCACCGCGTTCGGATTGTTCGCCTCGAAGATGTCCTTGGCGCGATACGGGTAGGCGACCGGCGCGTGGAGCAGCCGCGAGAGCTGCAGCACCTCGCTCCGCGCGGCGCGACAGCCATCGCCACCGAAGATGGTGACGCGGCGGCTCCTGGCGATCAGGTTCGCGAGCTCGGCGACGTCCGCCTCGGAGGGTCGGACCTCCGGCCGCACCATCGCGAGCGGGTGGCCCAGCAACGGTGTGTCCACGTCCATGGCCGCGACGTCGCCGGGCAGGATGACCATGCCGACCCCGCGCTCCAAGATCGCGGCCTGCATCGCGAGCTCGGCCACCCGCGGCATCTGCGCAGGCGAGGTGATGTAGCCGAGGTACCGCGTGCAATCCAGGAAGATGAGGTCCGGCCGCGTCTCCTGGAAGTAGCGAGTGCCGATCTCCGTGCTGGGGATGTGGGTCACGATCGCGAACACCGGCGCCCCGTTGCGGTCGCAGTCATACAGACCGTTGAGGAGATGCAGGCTGCCGGGCCCCGAGGAGCCGAGGACAGCGGTTGGCCGGCCCGAGACCATGGCGTCGGCACCAGCGGCAAAGGCGCCGGCCTCCTCGTTGCGCACGTGGATGAAGCTCAGCTTCCCATCGGTTCGGCGGATCGCGTCGGCGACCGGGTTCGCCGAATCGCCGACGACGCCGTAGACGTTGTGGATGCCGGCTTCGAGCATGAGTTCGATGAGATGCTCGGCGACGGTTCGGGCCATCGGTCCTCCCGGATGCGGCGTGGTTGGGCCGGACGAGCACGAGAACCGCTGGTTCGCCAGATCAATTGCCTCGTCTGGTTCATCCGGTCCGGCCAGGCGCAGGCTTCAGGTCGGGCGAGCCTATGCGCCAGCTCTCCACCGTTCTGTCTGCCGGATGACCGAAGCCCTCGCGGTGCGCCGTACTCCTCCAGTTGGGCGCAGGGCGCCCGCCAGGTTTGGGACTGTCAGATGGCGAACAGACGACGCAGCCCGATCCTGGGAAGGTGGGGTCATTCATCGAAGCAGAAGGACCTGGATCGTGTGCATGGACTGTGGCTGTGGCGCTGCGCACGGCGACGCCGGGCATTCGGGCGCGCACCTCGTCGTCGAGGACCTCGAGAAGATGGTCGGGGCGGACCGCACAACGCTGTCCCAGGTGGTGCCGAACATCAGCAAGGCGGCCGAGGAGGACCGGAGCGAGCATCCCGCTGAATGGGCCTAGCGGCGGCGCCTCCCGTGGGCTCCTCGCGAGAAGCGGGACCGAAACGGCCTCGACCGACGACGTCGTCACCCGGCCTTCACCGGCATTCACCCGGGTGCGTCCGCGGCTCTATGGGGCGGTGGCCACGTTCCGATGTCCTGGTTGTTCGCCGGTGCCGTGATCACCGTCGACGCCGTCCTCGGCGAGACTCAAGACGGCGCCGGATGTCTCTGTCATGCAGCGGACCGACGGGCCGCAGACGCTTGTCTACCGTCGCCGTGAAGAGGGCTGAACGCCGAGCCCTCACCTGGTGCCCGCGGTCGACATCCGCGGGCGCCGCGCCATGTCGTGGGGGATCGTCGATTCGAAGGAGGGAAGATGCCGGTGCGGCTGCATGTGGCGACAACGGGACGCGGCGGCGGTCGGCCGCGATCGACAGCAATGGGGACACCGACGGCGGTGTCCCGATGACCGAACGGGGCACCGGATCTGCGCTGGACATCCGAGCGCGCGTCAGGGTCACGCCGTGGACGGACGGTGACTTTGAGCGTGCCGTCCGCGAGGTTCTCCAGGAGGTTCGCCTGGTACCGGAGATCGTGTTCGGCAGCGGTCAGGGGGCAGTCCTCGCCCAGCGACTTCTGCGCGAGCGGGGCTACGAGCGTGCTCGCGTGATCGACCTGCGGAGCTTCGATGAGGCCACCCGCCACATCGCTCACTGGGAGGTGCTGCGCGGCGCATGATCGTCGAACCCGGCGCCACGCCGTGCTGACCGCACGGCTCGACGCAGCAGCCTCACGAACAGGCGAGAGGTAGATCCACGGCTCACCAGTCGGTCGGCGTCGGCAGCATGGCCGCCGTCTTGGCCCTACCCACTGCGGCGTGCGCCAGCGACAACGGCGGGGGCTGCGTCACGCCACGGATGCCACTGGCGATCGAGCTCATCTTGGGCCCAGCCGGGCCTAGACGGGCCAGGGTGCATGCTCACGGCGGGGATCCCCAACACCCGGACCCAAGACAACATCAAGAAAGGAGCGAGCACGTGTCGCACGCTGACGTCACGGGCACACATGGGACCGCTGCGGCGGCGCCGTCGGCACGGCCGGCAAGCCCGGTCAGCCGCCGGGAGGTCCTCCGCAGCGGGGGCCTGCTCGTCGGTGGGGTCGGCGCGGCCGCGCTCCTCGCGGGCTGCGGCCCTGCCGTCGCGCCCTCCTGGTCCTTCGGCCCCGCACCGAGCCCGGCCGCCACGGGACCGAGCCCGGCAGCAAGCGGGAGTCCTGCCCCGGGCTCGCCGAGCCCGTCGTCCTCGGCTGCCGCCCCGGCCAGCTCGGCCGCGACGGCGAGCGCGACTCCCCTGCCCTCTGGCGCCGCGGCGGCGCGTGAGCCGAGCCCGCCCGACTTCGCCGCCCCGCCGCCCTACCGGCCGGCACAGTCCGCACCGGTCGCGTTCAACCTCACCTCCTACGACGGACCCGGCCAGTCGATCCTGATCGCCCGGTCGCCGAACGCCGTCTACGGCTCGATGAACTTCGATGGGCAGGTCCCGGCGCCGACGCTTCGGATCACTGAGGGCGACACCGTCCACTTCACGCTGACGAACCGAGGCTCGATGCCGCACTCGATCGACTTCCACGCGGCGCAGGTCGCCTGGAGCAGGGTCTACCAGGAGGTCGCGCCGGGCGCGACCGCGAGCTTCGACTGGACCGCGCAGTACCCGGGCGTGTTCATGTACCACTGCGGTGCGGCGCCGGTCCTCATGCACATCGCCGACGGCATGTACGGCATGGCGATCGTCGACCCGAAGGGCGGCCGCCCGACAGCGCACGAGTACGTCATCGTGCAGAGCGAGTTCTACGGCGCCGGCGGCGACTACGCGAAGATGCTCAACGCACCTCCCGACTTCGTCGTGTTCAACGGCCAGTCGCTCCGCCACAAAACGGCACCGCTGGCGGCCAAGGCGGGCGAGCTGGTGCGCCTCTTCATCCTCAACGCCGGCCCCAACTCCTCGTCCGCCTTCCATGTGATCGGGGCGCTCTTCTCGCACTACGAGGCCGAGGGCTACCCGCCGAACGCCCAGGGCATGCACCAGACGATCAACGTGCCGCCCGGCGACGGGGCGCTCGTCGAGCTCACGTTCGCCGAACCCGGCACGTATCCTTTCGTGACCCACAAGTTCAGCGATGCCTCCAAGGGCGCCACAGGGCTATTCAAGGTCAGCTGAAGCGGGCTGGATCCGGATACGCTAAGCACGCGGCCCTCGAATGCCGGGGTGCTGGGTTAGCCCCAGCCCGGACGGCCGATGGCGTCGCCCCGGCACCCGATCGATCAGGTGCTCCACGTCGAGGCCGTCGAGCATCAGGGCATCGGCGATCAGGCGCCGATGGCAGCGCCACCACACCGTCTCGGCGCACATGACCGCCAGTGCCTCGCCGGCCCTCGCTCGCCGTTCCAGCTCCGCCAGCGCGTCGTGGAATACCGGGCTCGACATGTACGCGCTGTACGCGGCGAAAGCCGGCTGGCGCCAGCCGCTGCCCGACACCATCGCGCCCGCGACCGGCCGGCGTCCACCGAGCGCCTCGCCCCACCACTCATAGGCGAGGCCGCGCTCAGGAAGGTCGATCGCGAGCCGCTCCCGGGACAGGTGCGGCTGTCGCCGTCCCATCGGGTAGCGACGGACGTCGATCAGGGTCGCGACGCCGGCCGACGAAAGGAGGGCGGCGAGCTCATCGATCGTGCGCGTCCCGTGGCCGATGGTTCGAACCATCGGCCGACCCTCGGCGGGGTCGGAGCTGGAGTCCTCGGGATCGTGGTCGGGGTGGAGGGCGCGAGGCGGAGACTCAGCGGCGGGCTCGATCTGCTTGATGGCCACGTGGCGCCTGACGCTGCCCTTCATTGCAGCGACCGTTGCCGGGGCTGCCGACCCAGCTCGCCGCGGTACCTGACGCGCAATTTCGAGTCGTCCGAGTGGTGGGACAGATCCGCGATTCAGATGCCGACCGCCTGCTCGTAGTACATGGTGTCCTCGCGCGAGCCGCCCTCGCCGGCGCCGAGATCGCGATAGTCGGCCACGAAGTCGATGCGCCGCAGCCACTTGACCATCTTGAAGCCGAGCTCGGTCTCCACGCGGAGGCGCAGCGGAGCCCCGTGCGGGACGGGCAGCGCTCGGCCGTTCATCCGGTCGGCCAGGATCGTCTGGGGATGGCGCGCGAGGGCGATGTCGACCGATTCGTAGAAGGGCTGACCAGACTGGTCCAGCTGGTACGAGCGGAAGACGAGGAAGCGAGCGGCCGGCAATGGGCGGCAGGCGTCGAGGATGGCGCCAAGGGGCACGCCGCCCCATTCGGCGATGCCGCACCAGCCCTGGATGCAGTGGTGCTTCGTGATCTGTGTCTGGGCAGGCATCCCGCGCAGGTCGGCAAGCGTCAGGCTCAGGGGCGTCTCCACGAGGCCGCCCACCTCGAGGCGCCAGTCGGAGAAGCCGTCCGCCGCCAGCTGAGCGTACTCGGACGTGTCGGGCGACTCGCCGTTGACGAGGAGCTGCGGGGAGATGCTGCTGGCCGGATAGTGCTGGCGGGAGCGTGTGCGCACGGCCAGCGCCCGCATGGTCGGGCGGATGATCCAGCCCAGGAGGTGCTGGGCGGTCCGCGGCCGGCGCCGCGAGGCCCAGGACGTCACGGCGTAGATCGCCAGCATCGAGGCGATCAGCGCCGGCCCCATGACAACGGCGACACCCTGGTCGGTCTGGTGCTGCCCCAGGATGATGTCGCCCATGTTCTTGGAGAAGCCGGTCACCACGACCAGGAACGTGTGCATGACGATGAACGCGATGAAGGCGAGCAGGCCCAGGAAGTGGAGGCTGCGCGCCCCCTGCCTGCCCCCGAAGAGCCGTGCGTAGCGGGGGAACTGCGCCTCGATCCCGGGCGACTGGGCCGCGCCCGTGAGGATCAGGAACGGCGCGAGCAGGAAGACGACGGCGGCATAGGCAAGCTGCTGGAGCGGGTCGTAGGGCATCCCCGGGCCTGCGGACGGCGCGTGCAGGCTCGCGTATGTCAGCACAGACTCCCAGGCATCGGGGAAGATCGACCAGGAGGTTGGGATGAGCCGCTGCCACTCCCCGCTCACAAGGAGCAGCACGACGTAGACGACGCCGTTGAGCACCCAGAAGGTCGCGGCGGAGAAGTGCCAGTGGCGCCCCAGACCCAAGTTGTTGCCGCCCGGCTGACCCAGCCACGCCGAGACGTCCCGCTCCTGCTCGAGAGCGGTCCAGGGTCTGTCCGTGGGGATGGGACGCTTGGCGAACTTGAGCCACTCCGTGCCGGGCGTCGAGTTGTCGTTCCAGTAGAGGCGCGGATACGCACCCAGGATCTGGATGCCGGCCCGGATCAGGAGGCCCAGGAAGAAGACGTTGATCCAGTGCGCCGCGCGCAGCCAGGCCGGGAAGTCGACGGTCACAGGACCGGCCGTCCGACCGCCCGCATTGCTGAGTTCATCGGTGCCATGCGAACGTGGTCCTCCCGTCTCGCAAACCTGCAGGCGTCGGCGCTGTGCGTCCCGGAGTGACCGGTATCGAGACACGTTGTCAGGCGGGCGGCCAACTCGACTGTCATCTCGCTGACCCTCAGACCGACCAATCCGGTCCGTGATCCTCCTGCTCTCGGAGACCTGAGGGAGGTTCCGATCGACGCTCACCGCGCATAATCGACGAGGCGACGGCCGTGACCGGCACGACCGACGGCGCCGCAGCAGGAGCACGGCCGAGATCGATGGGCCCTTCAGAGCTGCCTGACTGGCGTGCGGAAGGCGCGACCACGGGTATGTCGCGCCGCGCCTCAGCCCGCGGCCCGGGCCCCTGCCGATCCCAAACGTGGTAGCCGCAGTGGCAACGGGCGGGCCGCCGGTTCCGGGGAACCTGCTCCTGTTGGGTCTCCCCGCGGACGATGCCGAACGCCTGGCCGCACACGCGCATCGGGTCCGTCTCGATCGAATGGCGACCCTCATGACGCCGGGGAGCCCCATCAACTCCGTCTACTTCCCGGAGACCGGGGCGCTGTCCGAGTTCGTCCTGATGGCCGATGGCTCCGCGGTCGAGGTCGGCTTCGTCGGCAGGGAGGGGATGGCCGGCTGGCCGGCGCTGTTCGGCAGCCAAGTCAGCGGGATCTGGGTCGTGTGCCAGACCGGCGGGCTCTTCCTCCAGCTCGCGACCACCGAGCTCGCCGCGGAGGTCGACCGGAACCCGGAGCTGCACCGGCGCCTGCACCACCATGCCGCCGCAGTCATCGGTCAGCGCGCGATCTCCGCCGCGTGCGATCGCCACCATGACGTCGTCGCCCGCGCGGCCCGCCACCTCCTCGCCGCTCACGACCTCGGCCTCGCCGATGAGCTCGTGGTGACCCACGAGTTCCTGGCGCTGCGTCTCGGCGTGCAGCGGCCGACCGTGACGGTCGCCCTCACCGAGCTCGAGCGGCTCGGGGCGATCACGCGCGGACGGGGCCACGTCGCGGTCGCGGACCGGGCCGGCCTCGAACAGATCGCCTGCGAGTGCTACTGGGCGACCCGGCGCGAGATCGGACGCCACCTCGACTGGCTGCCCCCATCACTCGGCGCCTGGTTCTCGGATGCAAGTGGCGTCGCCTGAGCGCTGCTGACAGTCGGGTGAGCTCGATCGCGGACGCGGCTGCCGAATCCGGCCGCAGTCCCCCCGCCTCTGTCTGCCAGCGGACAGACATACCCCCGACCGAGGTCCACCGTCGCACTCATGAATGCGATCCCGAACACGACAGGCGACTCAGGCGGGCCGGTGGCCCCGGGCGGTGACCGGCCCGACGAAGGCGATGCGCCAGAGGGAACGATGCGACTGGACCACAGGACCGTGCTGCCCGAGGCGAGTCGGGCCATGAGCGGACTCGAGGAGGTCGTCGAGTCGAGCACCCTCGAACCGAAGCTGCTCGAGCTCGTGCGGCAGCGCGCCTCCCAGATCAACGGCTGCGCGTACTGCCTTGACATGCACACCAAGGACGCCCGGGCGATCGGCGAGGATGAGCAGCGTCTCCACCTCGTCATCGTCTGGCGCGAGGCGCCGTTCTTCACGCCCCGGGAGCGGGCCGCCCTCGCCTGGACCGAGGCCCTCACGCTACTGCATGAGACCGGCGCGCCCGACGAGGTCTATGCGGCGTTGGCGCGTGCGTTCGACCCGGCCGAGCAGGTCGCGCTCACCCTCGCGATCGTGGCGATCAACGGCTGGAACCGTCTGGCGGTCGGCTTCCGGCGCCCCGTCGGCTCGTACGTTTCCGGCCGCCATCCGGTGCCGGTGCCTATTCCATAGGCCGCGACGGAGACGAGGCCAGGCCGGGAGATCCCGGCCCAGAAGGCCGATCCAAGGCAGGCCCGGAACTGGACGCCCTGAACGAGGACGAGCCACGGGCTATGAGGAGGCACAGCAATGGAACAGGATGAGGCGCGCCTGCGCCGCGCACCCGTCGAGCGATTCGCCGGTCGCGAGCACGCCTACAACCTCGCCGAGATCGCGGAGGAGCTGCGGGCGGAGCCGCGCCCTGCCACGAACGGCCACCGCCAGATCACGATCGCCCATCACGGGCCGGTGGCGCTCGTCCTGTTCGACTTCGAGGCGGACGGCCGGCTCGTGGACCACGTCGCCGACGGGTTGGTCACGATCCACGCCCTGGAAGGCCATGTCCAGGTGAAGACGGAGGAGGGCGAACGCGAACTGAGCACCGGGACAGTGCTCGTGCTCTCCCCCGGCGTCACCCATGACCTCCGCGCGATCGTGCCAAGCCAGGTGCTGCTGACGGTGCACATGGAGGCGACCTCGTAGGGCGACCGAGCTGCACTGTCGGTGCAGAGACGACGAGATGATTCGCGATCGCGAAGGAGCGACACATGGCCGAGCGGACCGAACCCGACTGGGACCCTCGCGACGCCTCCATCCTGGGCGACCAGCAGCGGGCCTACGACGAGGTGCGTTCAAGGTGTCCCGTGGCCCACAGCGACTTCCTCGGCTGGTCCCTCTTCGCCCACCGTGACGTGCTCGCGGCGGCGCGCGACACGGGGACCTTCAGCAGCGCGACGAAGCGGCGCGCCATCCCGAACGGCATGGACCCGCCCGAGCACGCCGCCTATCGCCAGCCCCTCGAGCCGCTCTTCACCTCCGAGCGGATGGCCGCCTTCGAGCCGCGCAGCCGGCAGATCGCGACCGCCCTTCTGGGTCCGCTTCTTGCGCGTGGCGAGGCAGAGATCATCGGCGAGTTCGCCGGGCCGTTCCCGCACCAGGCGTTGTGTGCGTTCGCAGGCTGGCCGATCGCCGACTGGAACCGCGTGCGCGGCTGGACCCACGGCAACCAGGAGGTGGCGTTCCGGCAGGACCGCGAGGCGGGGGCGGTTCTGGCCCGCGAGTTCTCCGCCTACGTCACCGAGATCCTCGACGCGCGCCGTGCCGGTGTCGGCCAACTCGATGACCTGATGGGCGAGCTGCTCGGGACCGTGGTCGGAGGCGAACCGCTGGGCAACGAGGACATTGTCAGCCTCCTGCGCACTTGGACGGCCGGCCATGGAACGGTGGCCTCGGCCGTCGGGATCGCAGTCCTCCATCTGGCCTCTGACCTCGACCTGCAGGAGCGCCTGCGCCGCGAGCCCGCCCTCATCGACCGGGCGATCCGGGAGATCCTTCGAGCCGATGGCCCGCTGGTAGCGAACAACCGAACGGCAACCCGCGAGGTGGAGGTCGCCGGGAGGACCATCGGCTCCGGCCAGCCGGTCTCGCTGATGTGGATCGCCGCGAACCGCGACCCCGGGGTCGCTCCGGATCCCGACCGTCTGCGTTTGGACCGCGAGGTCGAGGACAACCTCGTCTTCGGAGTCGGCATCCATCGGTGCCTCGGCGAACCGTTGGCGATGCTGAACCTCCGAGTTGCGCTCGAGGAGCTCCTGCGCGCCACCAGGCGGATCGAGCTGACCTCGGCCGAGGCCGTGCCGCGGGAGGTGTATCCCGGCAACGGCCTCCGGAGTCTCTCAATCGCTCTCACGACACCGGCTGACGGCCGTCGCCCAACACACACGATGGCCGATCGGGCCGCCGCGATCGAATGATGGGCCGACCGTGCTGGACATGGCGTCGCCGCGCGCACCCCGGTGGGACGCCGCGATCACCAGGCGGGGGAGCGATCCGTCCGGCCTGTAGAGCCGCGCGACTTGCGGCCCTCGCTCCTCTCCACCCCGTAAGCTTCACGCCGATCTACGAACAACTAGGAGCCAGCCACGCCATTCGACCATCGCGGAGGAGACGCTGATGTCCCTGCCGTCCCGGGTCAGGCAAATGCTGCCGGGCGCGCCGGTGTCTCCGGCCGAGCGGCCCTCGCGCCACCAGCGACGCGAAGCGGGTCGCGAGCGCCATCAGGAGACTGGCGAACCGGCCTGGCGGAAGGAGGACCGGCTCGAGGACGCGCCGGGCCCGGGGACGCGCGATCCCGACGCGGCGCCGGAGATCCTAGGCGGGGTCTAGCCGGTCAGGAGGGCCTGATGGCGATGACGGCAACAGGTCGGCGCTACTTCCGCCCGGAGCAGGCCGGCGACGTGGGGTCCTGCGCCTCGCGCAGCGCGCCGCCGGGGTCGCCGGGCGGGTCCTCGGGCGCATTGGGGTAGAGGTTGACCCAGGCGATGCGGGCGTGCGAGGGGCGTCGCCCGGCGCGAGCAGGTCTGCGAGAGTCCGGGCTCCAGAACTGGCTGGTCCGCTTCGGGCTCGACTCGATCCAGTCGAGCGGCTCCGGGCGGTCGGCGTTGCGGGCCATCGTGGTCGCGATGACGTCCGCCCGGTTCGCTGCCGGCTGAAACTTCGACGCCGGCCACTCGTCGGGCCACCCGTATACAGCCTGCCCCACGATGGCGAGGCCGCTGAACGACCGGCCCACATGCGGCTAGTGGGTCACGACCGGGCGCGCCCCGATCTCCCCAGCGCGCCCGCCGATGGAGGCGTGTGAGCATGGCATGGTAGGCGTCGACCATCGCAGCCGTCACCGCGAGCGCCCCCGGTCGGCGAAGGCGTCGGGAAACCGCGCGGCGCCGATCGGGGAGTAGCCGTGTCGCGGAGACACGCACGCGCCGCAGAGGCACTCGAGCCAGTTGCAGCGGCACCGCCGCTGGACGCCCTCGACGGCCGGCAGGGTGCACGACCAGCAATGGTTGTGGTACAGGTGCGGGTTCTGCTCGCTGCCGACGCCGAGCTCGACGAGGTGGGCGACCTCCGCGGCGGTCATGGGCGGCAGGCCCAGCCGGCGCCGGTCCGCCTCGATCTTGGCGCGCCAGATCCGCACCTTGGGCGGCCGAGTGGTCCCGGTTCGCCTGGGCAGTCGCGTACGTGCGCAGCAGCGCGATCCGCTTCGGGCTCGGCGCACGCCCGCGCGCCTCGATGCCGTCGAGCCCGTCGAGGACCTGCCGGGCGTGGCCCCGGCCGGCGAGGGTTGCGTAGCACAGCCGCGGCCAGCTCGTCGTGGCCCTCCTGCTCGAGCCACGCGAGCATCGGGGCGAGCGCGACGGCGCCGTGGGCCTCGATCTGGTCTCGCCAGGACGGCCTGCCGTCGGGCCGCCCGAGCGCAACCTGCCGGAGCGTCTCTGCGAGCTCCGGTTGGATCGCCGGCACCGGGATAGCGGGCGCCGGCGCGCGCTCCATGCCGACCAAGACACGCTCCGCGACATCCCGGGTCGAAGCGCCGGGGCTCTGGGCGAGGCATCGGTCGTTATGGCAAGGGCGCCCGTGGCTTCAACCTGTAGGATGGGTCGCTTCAGGAAGCCGTCTTCGAGTCCATCGAGACGCACGGAGAGGCTCGATCGGCGTGCAGGTCTCCAGGCCGCTGCCCAGCCTCACGATCCTGAACGACCTGTCCACCCACGGCGGCCAGGGTTTTTGAGCCTCGTCAAGGGCGTGCAGATGACCCTTAAATGACCCTTAAGGTGATCGCCCTCAGCGTCGAGCCCGGCGGCAGGCTCGGCGAGATCCACGTCGGCGGCGCGGTCACGACCTCGGGTCGCGACGTCGTGACCGTCGAGCTCGCGGGCCCAGTCGGCGCTTGGGACGTGGGCGGCGCGATCGTCGCCACGGGGGCGGCATCCGACGCCGTGCGCTACACGGGCGAGGGTGCCGCGCCGACGGGCGTCAAGGCTACCTCCGAGCTCGGCCGAGACGCCGTCGAGGTTCCGACCACACCGTAACCGGGCACTCGGATGCCGGAGCTGTCCGCGAGGCTGAGGAGCGGGCGGTCTGAGCCGCAGGACCGGCTCCGGATCGGCCGGGTCCGGGGCGAGATCGGTGGCCGCGTGTAGATCGCGTCAAGTGTGGCGCACCACTGTATGGGGGGAAGTCTGGGTCGCGGACGCGGCGCTGTGACCTGACCTCCACACGCCGGGCGCTAGAGGGCCGTAGTCGCCGCGTCAGCGCGTACGAACTCCTCACGGTCCGGGTCGTACTCGAACAGCTCCCCGAAGGCGCCCCAGTTGGCCGCGGTCGCAAGCTGCATCTCGGCCTCGGGCGGCGTGAAGTGGCGGCCGAGCTGGTCGAGGAAGAACGCCGCCGGCATCCGGCCGTCGGCCTTCGCCCGCAGCGCTGCCGAGATGCGCTCGACGATGGCGACGTGATCAGCCGCGGCCGCCCGGAACAGGACCTTGCGACCCTGGACGTCGGCCCGCGCGAGCGACACGCCAGCGCCGGTGAGCACGGCGTCGCCCTCCTCGACCCGGGCGAAGCCCAGCATGACCAGCGCGTCGAGCGGCTCGAGCAGCTCGTCGAGCTCGATGCTCAGCTCGTCCGCCAGGCGGTAGAGGTCGACCTGCCATCCGTGGTCGTCGATGAGCTCGACGAGCCCGATCATCGCGCCCGGGCGCACGTTCGGCAGGCGCGGCAGGGCGGGCGGCGCGGCGGCCGCCAGCTCGGGCTCGGGCGTGTAGCCCTTCACGACGTCCTCGAGCATGACCGTCGGGTTGGTCATCATCGCGTAGACGGTGTCGGTCAGGGCCTGGAACTCGGTCGCCTCCCGATCGCGGGGCCGGGACAGCGGCACAGGGAGCTCTGCCCGGATGATCCCCGGGTTGGTGCCGAGGATCACGATCCGGTCGGCGAGCAGCACGGCCTCCTCGATGTTGTGGGTCACCACGACGATCGCCCGCGTGGGGATCTTGCCCTCGGCCCACAGGTCGAGGATCTCGCCCCGGAGGTTCTCCGCGGTCAGCACGTCGAGGGCGCTGAACGGCTCGTCCATCAGCAGCACGTCCGGCTCGACCGCGATCGCCCGCGCGACGCCCACCCGCTGGCGCATCCCTCCCGACAGCTCCTTGGGGTACGCCTGCTCGTAGCCGTCGAGGCCGACGAGGTCGAGGACGCGGATCGCCTTGGCGGCGCGCTCCTCGGGCCCGAGGCCGATCGCCTCGAGGCCGAGCTCGACGTTGGCCTGCACGTCGAGCCATGGCAGCAGGGCGAACGACTGGAAGACGAGCGACGCGCCCGGGTTCACGCCGCGGAGCGGCCGATTCCGGTACAGGACCCGCCCGTCGGTCGGCGGGATGAGCCCGGCGAGGATCCTGAGCAGAGTCGACTTGCCGGACCCAGAGCGGCCCAGCAGCGCGACGATCTCGCCCTCGCGCACCTCGAGGTCGATGTCGCGCAGGACGTCGAGCGACGCGCCGCCCGGCAGCGGGAACGACTTCGTCACCTCCTCGGCGCGCATGAGCACGGACGGCTTGCGGCCGCCCGCTGCGCGGGAGCCGGTCGCGGCGGTGGCGCGGCTGATGCGATCGGTCATGTGGAGCATCGGTTGATCCCTTTCCAGCGCGGTCAGGCGAGGCGGTAGCGGGTCTCGGCGAGCGTGTACAGGCGCTGCCAGAAGAGGCGGTTGAGGCCGACGACGAAGAGGACCATCACGGCGATCGCCACGACGGTGAGCGGGAAGTCGCCGGCGGCGGTGAACGCCGCGATGTCCGACCCGAGGCCCGGGGCCCGCAGGGTGTCGTTGCCCCAGGACACTGTCTCGGCGACGATGCTCGCGTTCCAGGCGCCGCCGGCAGCGGCGATGCCGCCCGTGACCCAGGCCGGGAAGATCGCGGGCAGGATGAGCGCGCGCCAGCGCTGGCGGCGGGACAGGCCGAGGACGGCGCCCGCCTCGCGGAGGTCGTTGGGGATGGCCATGCCGCCCGCGATCGAGTTGAACAGGATGTACCACTGCGACCCGAGCGCCATCAGGGGAATCGCCCCGAGCTCGATCGGGAACCCGGTGCGCAGCATGAGGATCGTGGCGAACGGGAACAGGAAGTTGGCGGGGAAGCTCGCCCCGATCTGGACGATCGGCTGGGCGATCCGCGAGGCCCGCGGGCTCATCCCGATCCAGGCACCGACCGGGGTCCAGATCACCGCCGAGACCGCAACCACCACGACGACTCGGATGAAGGTGAACGCGCCGTCGAGCAGGATCGTCCCGACCTCGTCGACGCTGACCTGGCCGGCGACATAGGCGACGAAGGCGCAGATCCCGGCGACCGCCGCCACCGCGAGGCAGGCGTTGAAGAAGATGTCGCTTCGGAGCGCTCGCCCGACTCTGCCCGGCGCGCGCGGCGCGTCGCCGGCGCCAAGATCGCGAGCTCGCGCGCTCGCCGGCCGACGCGTCGAGCGGGCCACGCGGCGGCTTACCCCCGTCGCCGCGCGCCGGACGGCCGCGACGACCGCCGACCGCCGGAGCACGTTGAGCACGGCCGACTCGACGACCTGGCCCGAGGCGCTGTCCTCGACCTTGAACCGCTCCGCCCACGCGACGAGCGGACGCCAGAACAGCCGGTCGACCGCGATGATGATCACGAGCATCGTGACCACGGCCCAGGCGAGCGCCGTGTAGTCCTGCGCGCCGATCGCCTCGGCCATGTACGAGCCCATGCCGGGCAGCGTGTAGCTGGCGTTGTTGACGGTGATCGCCTCCGACGCGACCAGGAAGAACCACGCGCCGCCCATGCTCATCATCGCGTTCCAGACCAGGCCGACCGTCGCGCCCGGGAGCTCCACCCGCCGCAGGCGGAGGCGGCGCGAGAGGTGGTACATCCGGCTCGCCTCGTCGAGGTCGCGCGGGACCGTCAGGAACGAGTGGTACACGCTGAAGGTCATGTTCCAGGCCATCGACGTGAAGATCGCGAACACCGACGCGCACTCGAGCCCGAGCAGGCTGCCCGGGAAGAGGGCGATGAAGCCGGTGATGGTGATCGACAGGAACCCGAGCACTGGCACCGACTGGAGGACGTCGAGCAGGGGCACCAGCACCCGCGCCGCGCGCCGGCTCTTGGCGGCGAGGTAGCCGTAGCCGATCGCGAAGACCGTCGACACGCCGAGCGCGGCGAACATCCGCAGCAGCGAGCGCCCTGCGTAGTAGGGCAGGTTGGCGGGGTCCGTCGTCACCTTCGGCAGCTCGCCCGGGCCGAACGGGGCCGTGACCCCGACGCTGAGGACGGCGAGCACCGTGAACAGGACGGCGACCCCGCCGAGGACGGCGACGTCGGCGAGGCCGATCGGCAGCCGGCGGGCGCGGTTTGCAGCCGGCGCGGGGAAAGGAAGCTTGAGCGCCATCGTGAGCCCCTGGCGTGGCCGTGACCCAAGGGTCGCGGTGGGGATGACGGACCGGGCGGGGCTCCTACCTCGACCCGGTCACGGGACGGCTCTCGCCCAGCCAGTCCCGCCGCTCAGCGCCGGCCGTCAGGCCACCGCGCTGCCGCCGGGACGGCCGGCGGGGTACTCCAACCTGGCATCTCGCAGCCTCCTGTCCGGGCGAGCCGGCGCCCGCGCGGGGCATGAAAATGCCACCGCACCGTCAGCCGGTCGGTGGCCATGCCGAGGCAAGCACGCAATGGCGCTAGCTCGTCATCGCCTCCCGGCGCCTGACGCCAAGGGCCGCATCCTCGATGCGGCTACGTTCGGGACCGTCGCTCACGTGGTTCCACTCATGACGAAGACAGACCGGCCCGGTCGGGCCGTCGGGCATCGTAGTCTCGAGACGGGACCTGGTCAACCGGTGGTGGAGGTGCTTGCTGCGAGGCCCTGCCGCAGGAACGGGGTCGGGGCCCGTCGGGATCGTTTGCCGGTCCGCCGAGCGGCCGCCGGCAGGGCCTGACGGCCCGAAGGTCGGTCCCTCGCACTCGCTGAGCGCCGCCCCTGCTCAGGCGGGGCGGACCCGGCACTGAGACGGTGCCCGATCGCCTCGGCGATGTCACCGGTAGCCAGCCCGGATCGTCGCCCTGACCCGGGCCACGCGCGACGCCCCCATCTCC
>JAJYMP010000200.1 GCA_021786915.1 Chloroflexota bacterium | reverse complement strand
AAAGCCGATCCCGAACAGGAATCCGCCGATCGAGGTGAGCGTGTTGAGGTCCTGCAGGTACGGCAGATAGCTCGCCACCCGGCGGTTCATGCCCTCGATCCCGCTCACGAACATCGGCAGGAAGGTGAGGTTGAACGCGACGAGCAGCCACCAGGCGCTGATCCTGCCCCAGCGCTCGCTGTACATCCGGCCGCTGAACTTGGGGAACCAGTAGTGGAGGCCGGCCAGCCAGGCGAAGATCATCCCGCCCACGATCGTGTAGTGGAAGTGGCCGACGACGAAGAACGTGTCGGTCAGCTGGAGGTCCGACGGCACGTCGGCGAGAAAGATCCCGGTGGCCCCGCCGACGAGGAAGTTGAGCATGCTGAACAGGACGAAGAGCATCGGCGTCGTCAGCCGGATGCGGCCCTGCCAGAGCGTGCCGATCGCGACGAGGTACATGAAGCCGGTCGGGATCGAGATCAGCTCCGTCGTCGTCATGAACGGGATGAGCCGGGCGTCGCCCGCCGTGGCGAACATGTGGTGCACCCAGACGGCGCCCGAGAGGAAGGCGATCCCCAGGAACCCGGCCAGCGCCCAGCGGTAGCCGAACAGGGTCTTGCGGGCCATGACCGGGATGACCTCGAGCCAGATGCCCCAGGCACCGAGCATGATGATGTAGACCTCGGGGTGGCCGAACAGCCAGAACAGGTCCTGCCACAGGAGGGGCAAGCCGGTCGCCCCGAAGACATCGGTCGGGACGAGCCGGTCCAGCAGGCCCAGGAACATCGCCACCGTGATGACCGGCAGCCACATGAGGCTGAGCACGGCGGTGAACAGCATCGCCCAGCTGAACATCGGCAGGCGGCCCCAGGTGAGTCCCGGAGCGCGCAGGTAGACGGTCGTGGCGATGACGTTGATGGCCGTCAGGAGCGACGAGACGCCGAGCGTGAGGAGACCCAGGTAATAGAGCGTCTGGCCCGGCGGGCTGTCGGCGGCCAGCGGCGCGTAGCCGGTCCAGCCGGTCTGGAATCCGCCCAGCAGCGGGCTGGCCAGGATCGCCACCACGCCCGGGACGATGAACCACCAGCTGACGCCGTTGACCGACGGGAAGGTCATGTCCTCGGCGCCCAGCAGGAGCGGGACGAAGTAGTTGCCGAACCCGCCCACGATGGCCACGACGGCCACCGCGAAGATCATGAGCGCGCCGTGGACACCCACGAACGAGTTGTAATCCTGGGCGCTGCCGAAGACGTCGACGGCGGGCGTGAGCAGCTCGAGGCGGATCGCGGTCGCGATCAGCCCGGCCAGCAGGAAGGCCAGTCCGGCGGCCCACAGGTACTGAAGGCCGATGACCTTGTGATCCGTGCTGAAGCGCAGGTAGCGGGCGATCCCCGAGCCCTCGTCCCAGGTCGAGGGGCCCCCGAACCATGGCCTGACCCAGGCCTCCCAGGCCCCGCCACCGAGAACCCAGCCGCCGAGTCCCGCGACGTATCCGATGGCCACGGCGCGCTCCTGCGTCGGGCTCCCGCCGAGCACGAGGGCGACCGCCAGCGAGCCGATCGCGTACCCGGCGACTCCCCAGAGCCCCGCCCGCAGGAGCGGGCCGAACCGGTCGAGCCAGCTCGTCCCGGCCAGTCCCAGCGCGATCGTCCGCGTAGTCATCGTCTCGTCAGCTCCTCGTGGCGGGATGCGGCGGCCTCACGGCGTGGTCGGCGCCATCGACATCCCCGGCATCGGCGCCATCGTCTCGGCGGGCGCCATCGTCTCGCCCGGGGCCATCGACATCCCCGGCATCGGCGCCATCGTCGCGCCCGGGGCCGTCGACCGCTGTTCGGCCACCCAGGTCGCGAAATCCCCCTCGGACAGGATCCGTACCGGCGAGCGCATCGCGGCGTGGCCGATCCCGCACAGCTCGGCACACTGGGCGCGCATCCGCGGATCGGTCTCGGTCGACGCGATCGTCGTCGGTGTGATGTACAGGGTCATCGTCTGGCCCGGCACGACGTCCTTCTTGAGCCCGAACGCCGGGACCCAGAACGAGTGGATGACGTCGGCCGAGGTGAGCAGGAGCTTGGCCGGCCGGCCGACCGGCAGGGCAAGCTCCGGTGCCGCTTCGATACCGTACGCCGGGTAGCGATAGCTCCAGCCCCACTGTCGACCGGTGACCTCGACGACGAGCGGCCCCTGCGCCTCGGCGTCGCGCTCGAGCCGCCACAGGTCGCCCATCCCCACGACCCCGGGGTAGATGATGAAGAGGACGTTGAGGGCGGTGGTGAGCCCGATCCAGCCGAGCGTGAAGGCCCGGTTGCCGCGGCGCTGGACGGGGCTGTCGATCGGCTCGCGCTCGCCGACCCGGAAGCGGATCGCACTGTAGGCGATGAGCAGGGCCACGAGCACGAAGACGACCACACCCACGCGCAGGAGGAAGGCGAACGCGTCGGCCGTGATCCGGCCCTGCTCGGTGACCACGATCGGCCAGCGGCGAAGTGCCGCGTCGGCGAGCAGCTCGCCCACCAGGCTGAGGACGACCCACAGGCCGCCGACGATGACGAAGTCGCGATGGCGGGCCATCACGGGGACACCACCAGCACGCCCTTCATCCCGTTGAGGTAGTGCTGGCCGTCCTGCTGGAAGCATCCGAATTCCCACTCCCCCGGGCGGTCCGGGACCTGAAAGCGGAAGGTCAGGCTCCCGCCCGGGTCGACGACCGCCATGAAGTCCATGCCCATCCGCATCGCCTGGCCGCTCATGTCCATGCCCGGCGGCATGAGCGACATCGGATCGGCCCCGACCAGCCGTGCGGTGTCGGCCATGACCATCGTCACCCGCTCACCGGCCAGCAGCTCGACCGTCGCTCCGTCCAGGAACTGCTGCTCGAACCCGTCGCCCTGGACGGATCCGAACGCGCCGACCTCGCGCAGCGGAACGCGGCCGAACATGATCTCGTGGGGCTTGCCGGGTCGGGACGCGGATCGGTTGAGGACCGTCACCGCGACCGTCTCGCCTGCCCGCCACGTGAGCCGGCGGGGAGCGAACGAGTAATCGTCCATGACGATCGTGTACTCGCCGGTTCTTCCGGCCGGCGCGCTGTTCGCCGTCCAGGCAGCCAGGACGATGAGCGCCGAAACCGCGACGAGCGCGGCGACGGCGAGGCCGCGTGCGGTGGGGAGAGCGCCCGTCCGATTCTCCGGACGTGCCGGCGGCGGGGACGCTGCGGGCTGCATGCGAGGACGCTAGCACGCCCGAAATCCGCGAACATGAAATGAAGATTAGAAACTCGACCAGAGCGCGATCCGCGCACCCGGGGACCGGGTTGTGGTGATCGCGATCGGGAGTACCCTGTGGCCGTCGCGATCCGCCTGATTCCGCCACGGGAGGACCGAACCGGATGATGTCTCGATCAGTCCGCCGATCGCCATCGAGCGCCCCGGGCCGGCGTGGCCTCGGCCGGCGCGTCCTCGTCCGACCCGCATCGGTCGGCGCGCTCCTGGTCATCACGGCGCTCGTCGCGGTCGCGTGCTCCGCCGGGCCGAGTCAGTCCCCGGGCAGCGCCACGGCCGCCCCGGGCGGTGCCGGCATCGGCGGCACCGGTGCCAGCCCATCGGCGACCGGCGAGATGACCGTCTTCGCACCCGGCGGGAGCTACACGAGCGTCTCGCCGGCGAGACTCACGGCGATGCTCACGGCGAAGGACTTCGTCCTGGTCAACGTCCACGTCCCGTACGAGGGCGAGATCCAGGGCACGGACGTCTTCGTCCCCTACGATCAGGTCGCGAACCAGGTCGGGAAGCTCCCCGCGGCGAAGGACGCGAAGATCCTCGTCTACTGCCGGAGCGGCCGAATGAGCACGATCGCCGCGAAGACGCTCGTCGGCCTGGGCTATACGAACGTCTGGGAGCTCGACGGCGGGATGATCGCCTGGGAGAACGCGGGCTACCAGCTCGTCCAGCGCCCGCAGTCCTGACCGTCGCGCGATCGGCCCGCCCGCGCTGGCCGCAGGTTACCGGGCCTGACGGCGTGCCCGCGGGCGCTCTGCCGCTCGCGTCAGGCAACCAGGCGACAGTGGGAGGTCCAGATCTGGCCGCATCTCTCAGCCGGGATTCAGGACCTCATCATGCGTATCGACTAGCGTTCTGATCGGCATCGGCGATCGGCCCGCGCATCCCGGGCCGGAGCGCCGGACGCCGACCGGAGCGCATGGCGTGACGCCCCCGCGGCGATACGACAGGGCGGGGACCGAGAGGGACGGGGGCAGGGGTCGAGGGCGACGATGACGGACGCAGGCGAGCAGACGCGTCACGCGGGCGCGACCGATCCCGGCCCGCACAGCGGGCCGACCGAACCCGGCCGGCCGCGACGGCCGCGGATCATCGTCCACACCGGCAAGGGCGGGGTGGGCAAGACGAGCGTCGCCGCCGCGACGGCCCTGCTCGCCGCCGAGCGCGGCCACCGAACGATCGTCATCTCGACCGACCCCGCCCACAGCCTCGCCGACGCCTTCGATCGCCCGCTCGGCCCCGAGCCGGTGCGAATCGGTCCGAACCTCTGGGCCCAGGAGTCGGACATCTACCACAACGTCGAGACCTACTGGGGGACGATCCAGGAGTACGTCGCGCGGATCTTCCAGTGGCGCGGTCTGGACGAGGTGATGGCGGAGGAGCTGGCCGTCCTGCCCGGCATGGACGAGGTCGCGAACCTGCTCTGGATCGCCGAGCACCACGACCGAGGCCTGTACGACGTCATCGTCGTCGACGCCGCGCCGACCGGTGAGACGCTCCGCCTCCTCGCGCTGCCGGAGGCGCTGCGCTGGTGGATGGAGAAGG
>JAJYMP010000468.1 GCA_021786915.1 Chloroflexota bacterium | reverse complement strand
GGTCAGCGCTGGCGCCACGCAGGCTGCCCCTGCATCGGTCACCACGGCGACTGCCGCCTGCGGGGCGAACCTCCGCACCGGGCCCTCGACCGGCTACGCGACGCGCGCGACCGCCGCGGCCGGCGCCAAGGCCACGGTCGCCGCGACCGTGGCCGGGGGTTCCTGGCGGGCGACCTGCGCGGGCCGGTCGGTCTCGGGCAGCCGCTGGTACCGGATCAGCGCGATCAACGGCCGGAGCGTCCTCTCGCTCTACGGCCGCAGCTACCTCTACGCCGCGACCGGCCTGTTCACGGCGGTCAGCGCTGGCGCCCCGACGCCGACCCCGACCCCGACGCCGTCGCCGACCCCTACTCCCACGCCCACCCCCACGCCCACCCCCACCCCCACGCCGACCCCGAGCCCCGCGACCAAGGCTGCCGCCTGTGACGGGGTGAACCTGCGGACCGGGGCATCGACCGCCTACGCGATCAAGGCGAGCGTGGCGTCCGGCACCACCATCACGGTCGCGACGACCGTCAGCGGCGGCTCCTGGTCGACGCCCTGCGGCGGCACGACCGTGTCCGGGAACACCTGGTACCGGATCAGCTCGGTCAACGGCCTGAGCGTGCTCTCGCTCTACGGCGTGACCTATGTCTACGGGGCGACGGGCCTGTTCACGACGCCCAGCGCACCCGGCGCCGGCAGCACCCCACTCGGCACGACCGTGACGTTCTACGGCCGCGGCGCGGGCCATGGGGTCGGGCTGTCGCAGTACGGCGCTCGCGGCCGGGCGATCGCCGGCCAGAGCGCGGCCACGATCCTCGCCCACTACTACGCCGGCACCACCATCGGGACCATCGCGAACCCCGCCATCCGGGTGCTGGTCCTGGACGGGGCGACCGCGACCGCCACCAACCCGATCGTCCTCTACGGGCGCGGCGGAACCTGGACTATCGACGGCGTCGCCACCGTCTTCCCGGCCGACGCCCGCCTGCGGCTCATCCCGAGCACCTCGGCCGGGGTGACGACCTGGCAGGTGATCGTCGACGCGAGCGGCGGGGCAATCCTCTACAGCGCAGCGACCGGCGGGGACCTGCGCGTGCGCCCGGCGACCGACGCCACGCTCCTCCAGCTGTGGTCCAAGCCGTCGTCGTTCGATCGCTACCGCGGCGTCCTCCACCTCATGGCGACCTCGACCGTGAGCGTCGTCAACGAGCTCCCGCTCGAGGCCTACCTGCGCGGCGTGGTGCCCGCCGAGATGCCGTCCAGCTGGCCGACCGAGGCGCTCAAGGCCCAGGCGATCGCCGCTCGCTCGTACGCCGCCTACCAGCTTCGGCCGGGCACCTCCACGTTCGATGTCTACGACGACACGCGGTCGCAGGTCTACCTCGGCGCCCTCGACGAGAACCCGGCCACCGATGCCGTCCTGACCGCCACGGCCGGCCAGGTCCTGCGCAGCGGCACGGCCATTGCCGATGCCCTGTTCCATTCGACGGGCGGCGGGGCGACGGAGAACAACGAGAACGCCTTCGTGTCACCCACCGGGGCCAAGGTGGCCGGACCGGTCAGCTACCTTCGCGGCTCATCCGACCGGGCTCCAGACGGGATCTCGTACGACGCCAGCTCCCCGTACGCGAGCTGGCACACCGCGACCTACACGCAGGGCCAGCTCTCGGCGATGTTCGCCGCCGACAGCCGGACGAACGTGGGGACGCTCGTGGCGCTCGACCTTCGCAACCGCGGCGTCTCGGGCCGGCTGATCAGCGTGACCCTGATCGGGTCCACGGGGATCATGAAAACCGTCTCGGGCGACGTGTTCCGCGCGGTCTTCAACGGTCAGCGCCCGAGCAGCGACCCGATCCTGCGCAGCAACCTCTTCGACCTCGCGCCGATCCCCTGACTGCTGGACCGGCTGCTCGGCGGCGGATCGGCCGCCGACCCGGCCCCGCGGCCGCGACGAGACCCTGACCGCTCCTGATCGGCGGTCGGCGCCCAGCGTCGCTGCCTCGCGGGATCAGCCTGACACGGGCGCCGGGACCACGATCGGCGCCGACTCGCCCAGCAGCCCGCCGAGCTCGTCGTGCGCCCGCACCGCGACGTACGCTCCGAGCGTCGGCGCCGCGATCCCGGTCTCGAAGCCGGAGCGTGGCGCGGCCGCGACGACGCTGAGGTCGCTGGCGGAATCGCCGGTGAGGACCTGCCAGGTGCCGACGCTCGTCGCGCCGTTCCAGCTCGCGTAGACGGTCCGCGCGCTGCCGTCGCCGCTCGCAGCGCCGGCCGCGAAGTCGACCGCGACGGCGGGCGCGTCGGTGGGCTGGCCGGTCCAGGCTTGGCGGTAGTCCCGGTAGGACTGGGTCGAGGCGGGGAAGGTGGCGTCGACGAGGAGAGTCCCGTCGGCCGCGTACTCGCTGAAGAACGGCCGGCTGCCCCAGCCGATGAAGGCACCGCCGTCGGCAAGCAGCTGGACGTTCCCCTGGCTCGTCGAGAGCAGCCCGTCAGGCCGGTCGTAGGAGGTGACGAGCGAGGCCGTGCCGGCGCTCTGGTCGGGGCGGACGCGCAGCCCGCGAGACCGGCCGGGGGCTTCCGGGGCGCCGTTGTCGAACATCGTGATCGTCCCGTCGTAGCGCCGCCGGACGTCGTGCTGCCACCCGAAGGACGCATCCTGGGCGACCCGCATGTCGCTCTTCTTGCCGCCGAGGCGCCACAGGATGTCGCCGGTTTTGCGGTCGACCTTGTAGATGGCCGAGGTGTTGCGCGCCGAGACGATGAGGTTGCCGTCGGCGTCCTCGTCGATCGCGTTGCCGTGGATGTAGTCGTAGACCTGGTTCGCCCCGGTCGGCGGGGCGATGTACGACTCGTCGAGGCCGATGTGCTCGCTCGCCCGCCACTCGAAGACGACGCGGCCGGTCACGAGGTCGATCTCCTGGACGGCGGAGTCCATGATGGGCCACGGCGTGGGCGTCGGGTGCCCGTAGACCGGACCCGGCTGTTGGGCATCCGCCCAGATCAGCGCGGTCCCGCGGGACGTGAGCTGGAGCTCGTGCAGATCGGCCTGCCGTCCGTTCCCGGCCGAGATCCGGCCGATCGGCCGGTAGGCCTCGTCGACCAGCACGAACTCACCGGATCCGATCCCCTCGTTCAGCGCTCCCTCCCACCAGGCGAGCGCCGACGCGTTCCCGTACTCGACGACGTGGAGGTCGGTGGCGGCGACGCCCTTGGCCGAGGGAAGCATCCACACGAGCTCGCCCGTGCGGTCGATGATGGTCGGCCCGTCGGGCGTCGCTCCGTTGGCCGGGGTCAGGAACGTGTACAGCCCGTCCGGTCGCCGCTTCTCGCCGGTGATCGTGACGACGGGCGGCGTGAGGTCTGGCCGCGAGCGGAAGCTGTGGCGACCCGGGGCCCCGGCCGGGGCCGAGGCGACTGCGCGCAGTCCGGGACGGTAATCGCCCACGAGCTGGGCGACGGCGGCTACGCTGGCCCCGCCGACGGCGATCGCGCCCACGGAGAGGAGGAAGCGTCTTCGTGTGAAGGTGTTGGCAGTGCCGACCCGATCCGGTTCCATCTTCGGCTTTCCTCGAGGTCCTCCGGATGCCAGGTACAGCGTGGGCTGATCATGAGCGGCCCGCGTCTCTCGCCTGCGCTGCGGTGAGGCGGTGCGATTATGTCGCGGTCCGGCCGGATGTGACGCAGCCGCCGAGACGCGGCAGGATCATCGCGCCCGGGCGCGCTGCTGAGGGGCCCGTCTCGTGGCACGCCGCGGTGGCCGTGTCCACGCCTCCGGCGGCCGTCGCCGCCCCGACGGCCTCGCGCCCTGCTGACTCCGGCGGCGAACACGGGCCTGAGCGGCGTCAGGTCGAGGCGGACCTGTCCGACAGTGAGGGGGCCGAGAGCGCCACGACGTTGTCGTTGGGTCGAGCACCATCGCGAGGCAGTCGCCGAAGGGTGTGACGCCGGGCTCCATCAGCTTGGACGTGGAGACCTCTGGGCCGACGCCTTCTGGCCCCACCTCGGGCGCCACCTGGGCGACGTGCCAGACTGGTCGGACACGAAGCGCCTCGAGATGCCGCGCCGCTACCCTGTACGGCGCGCGCGAGCAGGCGGCCCTGTGCCGGGCCATCGTCGAGGCGGGCCGTCGCGCCTTCTAGCGGTTCCGGCGCATCGCATCCCCGATCAGCAGGGCGCCCAGCGCGATGACCGCCACTGGCCAGACGAAGTCCCAGTTGATCGGCACGTAGTCGCGGACCAGGAACCAAGCGCCCAGCACCACGAGCACGATGCCCGTGATGATGCCGGCCTGGTCCCCCCGGTGCCGCACGTCCCAGTCGCCGCTCGGCTGGTTCGGCACGCCAGTGGGCCCCGTCCGGGCGTCGCCGCTCGGCCCACCCGTCGCCCCGCCGTTCCACGCTCTGCCCGGGGCGCTGCCGCCCCAGCTGCCACTCGGCGCGCCCTGGCCCCACAGCGGCGATCCGGCCGGCCCGGCGCTCCACCCGCCCGGCTGCGTCCCGGCCGGCGCCTGGGGCCGGCCGCGCGGCGTCCATCCCGGCGGCGCGTCGGGCACCACCACCGCCATGACGATGTAGAGCACCACGAACACGCCGCCCGACATCAGCGAGAGCAGCACCCACGCGACGCGCACGAGCGACGGGTCCAGACCCATCCATGCCGCGATGCCGCCGCAGACGCCGGCGATGGACCGGTCGGTCGTCGACCGGTAGAGGCGGTCATCCACAGCCGTCCTCCGGATCCAGGGTCACCGTGCCGAGATTGGCCGAGACGCTGAGGTCGATCCGCGCGGAGGCGGTGTCCCACGGGCCGCGCGTGCCGAAGTCGCCGTTCT
>JAJYMP010000214.1 GCA_021786915.1 Chloroflexota bacterium | reverse complement strand
CGGCGCTTTTGTTGCGCACCACTCAACAGGTAGGCCGTGTCCCGTGGAGTGGTGGACTTTGAGCGATCCGTCGTGATCCGCAGCGACGGTGTCGATGGCGTCGGTCAGGACGCCAGCAGGACGGTCTTCGCTCGCTCCACCTCCTTGGTCGGGCCATCATCGCCTGCCCGGTCAAGGAGGGCCATCGAGCCCTCGGCGAGATAGCGTCGCTCGGCGATCGCCCACTCGTCGTGGACCTCGAGCAGGACCGCCCCGGCCAGCCGCAGGACGGCCGCCTCGTTGGGGAAGATGCCCACGACGTCGGTCCGGCGCTTGATCTCCTTGTTCACCCGCTCGAGCGGGTTCGTGCTCCAGATCTTGCGCCAGTGGCTGACTGGGAAGGCCGTGAACGCGGTCACCTCCTCTTTCGCCCCGGCGAGCATCGCCGCGACGACCGGGAACCGGGGCTCGAGCTTGGCGGCGATCTCATCGAGCTGCTCGCGCACGGCGGCGGCGTCGGGCTGGGCCCAGATCGTGCGGATCGCGGCGAGGACCATCTCGGCGCTGCCCCGCGGGATCCGGGCGAGGACGTTGCGCAGGAAGTGGACCCGACATCTCTGCCAGGCCGAGCCCAGGAGGACCGCCCCGATGGCGGCCTTGAGGCCCTCGTGGGCGTCGCTGATGACCAGGCGCACGCCACTGAGCCCGCGCGCCCGGAGCGAGCGCAGGAAGGCGGTCCAGAACGCACCGTCCTCGCTGTCGCCAACCGCCAGCCCGAGGACCTCCCGATCGCCGCTCGTCGTCACCCCCGTGGCGATGACGATCGCCTTGCTGACCACGCTCGGCCCCTCGTGGGCCTTGACGTACGTCGCGTCGAGGAACACGTACGGGAACTTCGTGTGCCCGAGCGGGCGGTCGCGGAACGACGCCACGACCGCGTCGAGCTCGGCGCAGATCCGGCTGACCTCGCTCTTGCTGATCCCGGCCTCGATGCCCAGGGCCCGCACGAGATCGTCGACCTTGCGCGTCGAGACCCCCTGGACGTAGGCCTCCATGACGACCGCCCAGAGGGCCCGGTCGATCCGCCGGCGTGGCTCGAGGAGCGTGGGCAGGAACGAGCCCGTCCGGAACTTGGGGATGCGCAGGTCGAGGTCGCCGGCCTTGGTCGACAGCAGGCGGCTGCGGCTGCCGTTGCGGTGGGTCGTGCGCTCGTCGGTCCGCTCATAGCGGCCGGCCCCGATCGCCCGGGCCGCCTCGAGCTCGATGAGCTCCTGGAGGACGAGCGTCATCGCCTCGCGCATGACGTCGACCGATCCGCCCGCGCGGATGGCGTCGAGCAGCTCGGACAGGGCAGACTGTGAGAGGGCCATCGGTGTCTCCTTACGTGATCCCGGCTAGGAACACGCTGAGAATCACACCGGTGGCCCCTGACTGTCCGGCTCAGCCGGCGTCAGGAGCCGCGCTCAATTCCCACCACTCGGGGGGACACTCCTGGATCGTCTGCGAACCGTCCCCGTACCGTCGCCAGCGGATCTGG
The DNA here is from genome assembly GCA_021786915.1 of Chloroflexota bacterium. The sequence goes on along the minus strand of JAJYMP010000214.1, from coordinate 3,302 downwards.
ACTCCGCCGATTGTCGCGACCCCGATCTCGTCAGCTTCGGGGCGATCGAGAAGCGACGGGTACCTCATCGCCATTTGCCTCCCTGCGCCGTGAAGATGAGTTCGTTCATCCGACCGTCGAGTCCAGGGTTGATTCCGCCCGAATCCAGGGCCGCCGCAAGGCAACCGCCAGTCGGGCGGACTCCAAGCGGTGCGGTGGATCGAAAGTGGTGGCGATCCTCGTGGACGTCGAGCATGAAGTCCGAGAATACGTCGCCAAGCCTCGCCGCGATCCGCGCGTAGAGGCCCGGATTGCCGCGTCCGCCGAGGGCGAAGTAGACGGGACGATCGAATGCGCGGAGAACTTCGACGTCTGGCTCATCGGCGTCGAACGCAGCCAAGAAGCCGCCGATCGCCAGCAGCCGCGACGGCATCCAGGTTGGCCGAGGTCCCGGCAGCGAAGCCGGTGGCTCGACGAGGGGCGCCAATTGGGTCTCGATGACCACCGGCATGATCTTGTCGGGCGGCAGTCCCGGGATGGTTCGGAAGGGATCGAAGACGGCGGCTTCTTTCGAAGTCTGACCAGTTCGTCCGGTCCGTGCCGGCTCCATCAGTGTGAGGCTCCGAAGGCGCTCGGGGTAACTGGCGGCGAATGCCAGTGATGATGCACCGCCGGCGGGGTCGCCGACGAGGTGGGGCGTGTCGAAGCCGGAGCCGTCGGCGAGCCCCTCGATCCCTTCGACCTCGGTCTCCAGGCTGTAGCCAGGCGGCGGGACTGACGCAGCCGCGTACATCTCGAGGTCCCTCGTGCGGGCATCCGCAGCCTCGCCGAGCTCTGCCAGCGGTCTCTGGTAGGCGGGCTGGGCTGGAAGGATGCCACCCGGGAGGAGGATGACCGGCCAACGGCGTCCCCGTGTCATCGGATAAAACTCGGGGCATCGGTGCGCCCTGTCAAGAGGGACACCGACGTGTCGCTTCAGCAGCGGCCACATGTTGGGTTTTACCCAATCGCCACCGTCTCGCCGACCCACACGGCAACGCGAGCTGCACCGGTTGCGAGTGGCGGATCCGATGACGCCCATGCGCAAGTACCGAGTGGGAGCCCGGCCAGCTTGAGGTTCGCCCCGAAGGCCAAGCACTGCCCGGGAGCCACCTCGGGAGTTGCTGCTCCGAGTCCGGTGGTCCAACCGCGCAGGCACAACGCGCTGTAGCAGAGAGGGTGTCGCAAAGAGGCCCAGCCGGCTGGCTGGGCCTCTTTGTCGAGTTGACGTTCCAGTCGGATCAGCTCGGCGGATAGAGGATCGTGCGATCGAAGCTGTCGAGGTTCTCTTTCGTCACCTCGAAGGGCTTGAGGTAGCCCTCCTTGGGCACGTCGACTCCATTGAGCTTCTCGACGATCGTGTCCACGACGACCCGGCCGAGGAGGACAGATCCGGCGACGTTTGTTTCCTGGACCCACCCATCGCGGATCATCTGCTCGAGGTCCGGATCCATGTCGACCGTCGCGACGAGGACCTCACCCGGCTGCTTGCCCGCGGACTTGAGGGCGGACACGATGGCCTGCGCCACGACGCTGTTGAACGCGTAGAAGCCCTTGACGTCAGGGTGAGCCTGGAGGATGTCCTCGGCCGCCTTCGTCGAGCTCACGAGGTCGCTCAGATTGTTGAGGCCTTGGGCGATCGTCACGCTCGGGAACTCGGCGATCCCCTTCTTGACGCCAACCTCACGAAGCCGGATCAGGTCGATACCCGGAGGTCCGAGCAGCAGGCCGACTGAGCCGCCGTCCTTGAGAGCGCTGCCGAGATAGCGTCCGGCGTTATACCCGGCCATCTCGGAGTCCTCGCCTCGCTTGATGACCTTGTCGGACTCAGGGAACACGCCGTCCCCGACGACGAGGATCCCCGCCGCGACCGCCGCCTCAAGGGCCGGTACGGTCGCGGTGCTGCTCGTGACCGCGATGGCGATGGCATCGAACTTCTGCTGCGTCGCGTCCTCGATCTGTGCGATCTGCTTGTCGATGTTCGCGTAGCCACCGGCGTCGAAGAACGTGACCTCGACACCAGCCTTCCTCGCCTCGTCCTCGTAGCCGTACCGCTTCTGTTGGAAGTACGGATCGCCCGCGTTGGGGAAGAGCACCGCGATTCGGTACGGCTTGTTTGCCTTGATGCCCGGAACCGTCGTTGCTCCCGGCACCTCGGCCGCGGCCGACGCGCCCGTCGACGCGGCCGGCGATGCGGTCGTCCCGGTCGAGCACGCCGCGAGCACCACCGCCAGCGCAGCCAGTGCGCCAACTACCCGCCTTGGGTTTCCTGCCGATCGTTGCATGCCGCCCTCCTCATTGAGTATCCGACCCCCTGGTCGTCCTGACGCAGGACCACCCCGCGCCGGGACGGTCATGTGGCGGCTCATGCGCGAGCTCGCCAGACGGTCAGCAGGACGGCGACGATGATGCTGGCGCCAATTACCACCTGCTGAACAAACGTCGAGATCCCGAGCAGGTTCAGCCCGTTCTGAAGGATCCCGACGAACATGACCCCGAAGATGGTCCCGACCAACCGACCTCGACCGCCGAACAGGTACGTCCCGCCGATGACGACAGTGGCGACCGAATCGAGCTCGAGACCCTGGCCGAGGAGTGGCTGCCCGGAGTTGACCCGGGCGGTGAGAATCACGCCGCCCAGTGCCGCCGTAAGGCCGCTCAGTGCGTAGATCGCGATCTTGGTCCGCGCCACGCGCATCCCGGCAAGCACGGCTGCCTGTTCGTTGCCCCCGATGGCATAGACCGTGGTGCCGAAGCTGGTCCGGCTGAGCAGCACGCCGATGGCCGCGAACGTGATGACGGCGAAGATCACTGGAGCCGGCACCGGCCCCAGGTAGCCCTGCCCGATCCACGAGAAGGACGACTCGGGCAGGCCGAAGATTGGCACGCCGTCGGTGATGGTGAGCGCCGTCCCCCGGGCGATCGAGAGCATGCCGAGGGTGACGATGAATGGCGCAAGACGCGTCCTGCCGATCAACACGCCGTTGAGGCTGTGAAAGAGGATGGAAAGGAACATGATGCGCGTGAGCAGCACGGTGTCGGCAAGGGCAGCCGGGCCGAACCCGGGCACGATGAGGCGGACCAGGAACGGAGCCACGACGATCGCGGCCGCGAGCACGACCAGCATGAGGAAAAGAACGACATTGTAGGCGATGGAGGCGACGCGCCATCCCTCGTCCTTGCGACCTTCCGCCAAATAGCGGCTGAGGATGGGAATGAACGCGGTGGACATGCCGCCGCCCACCAAGATCAGGTAGATGGTGTCGGGAATGTAGTACGCCGTG
>JAJYMP010000686.1 GCA_021786915.1 Chloroflexota bacterium | reverse complement strand
CGATCGAGACTTGTCGGGGGCATGAACCGCCATCCTACCGGCCCGCCGGGCGCGGCGCGGGGCCGCTCGGGGCGCGCGGGGCCGCTCGGGCCGGCCGGGGAGCCACGTGCGCCGGCGTCGGATCTCCCGGCCGGGGATCCCCTCCCGGCCGGCGATGCTCAACCCGAGACGGACATGCGCCTCCGGTCGGACGAGTGACCGAGTGCCACCAGGTACACCGGAGTGTGGCTGGACGGCAGGTCGAGCACGTCGCGCACGGCGCCGTCGTCCAGGGCCCCGACGGGGGTCGCGCAGATCCCCATCGCGGTGGCGGCGAGCAGGATGTTCTGGGCGACGTGCCCGCTCTCCATCAGCTCGTAGCGACGCGACCGCGCGCCGTAGCGGGGATCCATGCGCCCCTGCACGGCGACCAGCACGATCGTGGCCGCGGCCAGGCCGATGACGTCCTGGGATTCGGCGGCGGTGCACAGTGCCGGCCGATGGTCGCCGCGCGCCATGCCGACCAGGCGATCCTCGTCGGCTTCGTAGTGCAGGATCGCGGTGGTCGACACCACGTACAGCTCCAGGGGGTGGACCCCGCCGGCGGATGGTGCGGTGCGGAGTCCGCCGGGCCCGGTGATCCCCTGCCCCGCCCAGCAGAGGCGGAGCAGCTCGTCATCGGACAGCGGATCCCAGCAGAACTCGCGACGGGAGCGCCTGGTCTTCAGGCACTCCTCGAGCGTCACAACGCCCAGCGATGACGCGGCGACCACGCTGGCCGACGGCATACTGCGCACCTCCGTTGGCGCAGTGTCGGCGCCACGCGACGGCGGGCGACAGTGCCATCCGGACGTCCCCGAACGCGCCGCATGACCGCTCCTCCCAGCCCCGGCGACGATGGGCAGCCCCGGCCGGCCTCTGCCGGCCTCTGCCGGCCTGCCGCACGAGCGGTGTCCGGCGCGACGGCCCGGCTACCGGCCGATTACTGGCCGGCCGCCTCGAGCTCCACCCCGGCGGCGCGGCAGTCCTCCGCGAAGCGAGCCTGCGTCTCCTCGGTCGGCGCCCAGCGCGTGGGGAAGGCGACCAGCCGGGCGAGCCCGACCGCGGCGTAGCGACCCACCAGGTCCACCCGGGCACTGCCCGGTTCGCGGACCTCCTCGTCGCGGCAGTAGACGGACAGGCGGAGCGTGGCGGGATCGCGCCCGATCTCCTCGCACCGTTCCCGGATCACCGGGAGCGCGTCGACGATCTGCTCCGGCGAGAGGAACACCACGTTGAGCTCGTCGGCGAACTGGGCGGCCACGCGCCACGTGACCTCCCGGCCGTTGCCGCCGACGATGATCGGCGGACGCGGCCGCTGGATGCCCTTGGGCACGTTCACCGCCCCCCGAACCCGCGCGTACCGCCCCTCGTACGTGGCACGGCCGGGCGCCAGCATCCGGGTGATGACCTCCAGGGCGTCGCCGAGCCCCGCAAGCCGCTCCCCGGTCGACGGAAAGCCGTACCCGTAGGCGAGCCACTCGTCCTCCTTCCAGCCGCCCCCGATCCCCAGCTCGAAGCGGCCGTTGCTGACGACGTCGAGCGTGGACGTGAGCTTCGCGACGAGTGCCGGGTTGCGGTACCCGGCACAGATCACCATGTGTCCCAGCCGGACCCGCGAGGTCACGCCGGCGACGGCGGTCAGGGTCGTGAACGACTCGAACGTGATCTCATCGGTGGTGTCCGGGGTGGTATGGAAGTGGTCGAACGGCAATCGTAAGGTTCGCCGATCCTGGCCCTGACGCGCGGCCGCCGCTCGGCCCTCATCGTCAGCAGGGCAGCGCGTGCAGGCGGGTGATCCACGGGCAGCGGCTCGGCCAACTTGGCGCGGTGCTCGGCAGCCCGAGGAGCTCCGGGACGGTGCGGAAGCCGAAGCCCGCGGCCCGATACCAGGCGATGATGGCGGGCAGGATCTGCGGCGTCGCCGCCGGTCCGCAGTGGAGCAGGATGATCGAGCCGTCGCGGCCCCGCTCGGCGTCGCCGATCATCTCCGCCTCGGTGCCGCGTAGGCTCGTGTCGGCGGCGCTGGTGTCCCAGTAGACAACGCCGGCAAAGCCCGCCGCCCGCGCGGCCGCCAGGGTCGTCGCATCGGCCGCCCCGTAGGGCGGCCGGAAGAGTGGGGTCATGGGATGGCCCAGCACCGCGCTGATCAGGCGCCGGGAGTCGACGAGCTGGGCGAGCTGGTCGGCGTAGGCGAGGCGGGTCATGAAGGGGTGGGTCAGCGAGTGGTCGCCGATGGGATACCCGGCCGCGTCGACCGCCCGCCAGAAGGCGGGATGCCAGCCCACCGCCTCCCCCACCGGGAAGAAGGTGGCCGGCACCTCGTCGCGCTCCAGGATCTGCAGGATCGCGGCGCAGGCGACCACGTTGTAGCCGTCATCGAAGGTCAACGCCACCACGCGCTCGGCGCGGTCGCCGTGGAAGACCACGCTGGGCGTCACCCTGGGCGCCACGGCCGCCGCGGCCGGCAGCGCGCTGCCGAGGAACAGGGCAAGCAGGGCGAACGCCCCCGCCAGGCTGGATCGCCGCGCCACTCGCATCGTTCGATCCCATTATCGCCACGTGCCGAAAGGGTGCCTGCCGCTCCGCCCGCTGCACGTGCGCAGCAGCCGCGCCCCCGCGACCGGCCCAGAAGGAGGTCGTTGTGGGGCGGTCCGCGACTGAGCCCGAAAAGGCCATTGGCGGGCTCAGTCCAGCCGAGCCAACGCTGTGCTCCGGCGCGAGCCCGATGGTCTCAGGCGCCTGTCACCTGCAGCGTCCCGTACATCCCCTGCTGAGCGTGGCCCGGCACCGGACAGAGGTAGGTGTAAGCACCGGCGGTCGCGGCCGTGAACGTCAACGTCTCGCTCGGCAGGCCGGCCGATGTCGGGTCGCCGAGCGGCGGGGCGAAGGCGCCAGCAAAGGCGGGTGGCGTGCTCATCATCGCCATGAACGGGAAGGGCGGCTGTGCAGGGGTAAGGAGCCAGGCGTGGCTCGTGTCGCTGTCGGCGTTGACGAACTGCACGGTCACCGTGGCCCCCACGGGCACGACGATCGTCGGATCGACCAGACCTGCGATGCGGAACGTCATGTCCGGCCCATCGGGCGGACTGGCGAGGACCGCGAGGCGGACATCGCTCGTCTGGAACGTGATCCGCTTCGCGGTCTGGTCCACGGTCGCCCCGGCCGGCGTGGCAGCGCCCAGGGCGGTTGCCTGGGCCTGCGAGATCGGCTGCCCGACCCGACCCGCCAGGGCGCTGCCCATGGCCTGGCCTATGCCGTTGCCGCCCATCATGCCGCCGCCCATCATCCCGGGCCCGATGAAGCCCAACGAGCCCCAGCCAGCTGCGGACCCGGTCCCCGACGCGGATCCGGCGGCACCCGTCCCGCCCAGGACGGCTCCTGCGAGGATCAGGACGAGACCGAGCGCGAGCAGGCCGGCGGCCAGCCGGCCGAGCGTCACGCGTGGCATCACGCGTACCCCAGGGCCTTCTTCGCCTGCTCGAACTCGGCCTCGCTGATCTCTCCGCGCGCGAACCGCTCGCGCAGGATCGCAAGCGCAGTTGCCAGGGGGCGCATGCGATCGTCGATCCGGTCCGGCCCACTCAGGGCACGCACGAAGAGCGCCACGAGACCGGCGAAGAGGATCAGGCTACCGAACATCCATAGCCAGCCGGCGAGGCCCATGCCCCAGCCGATTCCACCCATCATGCGAGCACCTCCTGTGCTGCTCTGTATCTACGTTCTGCCGAACGCGTGACGCGTCAAGTCCGGAGCCGAAGCTCGGCCCGACGCGCGTGGACAAGCCCGAGGGCGCGCTGAGAGCCGAACATTGCGACCGGGACGAACAGCGACACGAGCGGGCCGCGAGAAAGTCCTACGCAGATTGTAGTACAGTGGCAGACAGCGTGCCGGGGATCGTCACCGACCCTCGGCACGCTGGTGAACCGCGACGGATGGCGAGGGGAGCCGTACCGGCGCTGGCCGGCGCTGGTCGTTGCCCGTGCGTGTCGCCAGCCCCGCCGCCGCCGAGCCCCCGAGCATCCCCGAACATGCAGGAGAGCGTCCCCTTGGGAAAACAGGCACGAGAGCAGCGACGTCAGCTCCGACGCGAGCCGGCTCGGAGTCCCGTGCGAACCGCGCCTGCGCGGCGGCACGTGCGGTTGGTCGGCATGGGTGTGCTGGCCGGAGTGGTTGCGGTCGTGGCCGCGGCAGGACTCCTTGCCCTACTTGTGCTCCCGGGCCAGCAGTCAACCGACCTCCCCGCGGGTACCACACAGTTCCCTGAGACCAACCACGCCCACGTCACTGGCGTGGTGCAATACGACCACGTGCCTCCTGCCGGCGGTCCCCACTCGGCCGAGTGGCTGAACTGTGGCGTCTACGATCAGCCGGTCCCGGCGGAGAACGCCGTGCATTCCCTTGAGCATGGGGCCGTATGGGTGACCTACCAACCGGATCTCGCGAACGCGCTCGTCGCGGAGCTCCAACGGGAGGCCGAGGCGAACTACGTGGGGTTGCAGAGGTACGTCATCGTGAGCCCCTACCCCGGCTTGCCCGCGCCGGTCGTGGTGAGCGCGTGGGGCGCGCAGCTCCGCCTTCAGCAGACGGATGACCCGCGCCTCGTCGACTTCATTCGTCGCTTCGCTGGAGGTGGCCAGGGCGGCGAGCTGGGAGGGAGGTGCACCAACGGCGTCGGAAACCCGATCGGTTGACGCCCCGGTCGCGGGACGGCGATGTCCGAGGCGCCTCTTCGGCTTGGCTGCGACACGGTTTGTAGTAGCATCGATTCCGGAGGAATGACACCAGATGGACAGGGAGATGCTGGG
>JAJYMP010000281.1 GCA_021786915.1 Chloroflexota bacterium | reverse complement strand
CGCCAACGCGCTGGTCCGCGGCCACAGCTTTAGCGTGCCGGACGCGACCTTCGTCCTCCGCGCGATGGAGCGCCTCGGTCTCGAGGCCGCGGATCGCGGGCTGGACGGCCTGGTTCAGGCGATGTCGCTTGCCGGCAAGCATGGCTTGTCCGTGTACGACGCCGCGTACCTGTGGCTCGCGCTCGATCTCGACGCCGAGCTGGCCACGCTCGACCATGACCTCGCGCGCGCCGCGGCGGCCGAGGGCGTGGCGCTCGCGATCCCGTTGGAGCCCTGACCGAACAGTTCGCGCCGCGTCTGCGTCTGCAGAGGGGGAGGACACGACGACGGACCTCGTACGCAGGGCGCAGAGCGGTGACATGGACGCGTTCGAACAGCTGGTGACCGCCAACACGCCGGCGGTGTACCGGTTGGCGCGCGCCCTGTGTCGCGCTCGGGATGGGCTCGGCCGATGTGACCCTCGACGCCGAGGCGCGGCTGGTCGTCTCGTGCCGCGCCATGGACGCGGGCGGGGGCCAGCGCCGACAGCTCGAGCAGGCGAGCACGCGCGGGCTGCCGACCGCCTGGGCGTCGATGCCGCCGCCGCCGAACGGCGAGGTCCTGCGACTCGACCTGGGGCCCGACGGGCATGGGCTGGCATGGGAGGAGGTCGGGACGTCCGTCGGCCCAGCGCCGCTCTACGCGACGGCCGATGGCGGCGCCTCGTGGACCCCGCGTCCCGACGTGGCTGACGGCGAGAAGCTGATCGCGGAGGACGCCAGCGCGTTCACCGGTGGCGGCAGCGCGATTCTGGCGATCGACCAGGCCCGGAGCGAGGTCGTCCTGCTCCTCTCCCCGGACGGGCGCGCGTGGAGCGACGTCGCGGCCTTCCCCGGCTAGCGTCCCGATCCGCTGGTCCCCGCTGGTCCCGCGCTCGTTGAGTCGGGTCGGGGTCAGGAGCGCCACCCGCGCGCACGGGCCGCGCCGCGGACCCCCGGCCCGGGCCGGCGTCCGCGCACGCCACGGCGCGCGGCGACCCCAGCACGACTCAGCCGCCGGCGCGCGGGGGGGTCCCGCGCGGCAGCCGGCGGGCGACCTCAGGACCGGGACGCTAGGGAGCCCCGCCGCTAGTCGAGCCCCGGCGCCTCGTAGACGGCCTCGCCGTCGACGAACGTCGCGAGCACCCGCGCCTGGCCGATCTCGCCCGCACCGCGCTCGAACAGGTCGCGGTCGAGGATCGCGAAGTCGGCCAGGCGGCCCTCGCCCAGCCAGCCCGCCTCGTCGAGGTGCTGCGCATGGGCCGAGCCGGCGGTGAACGCGCGCAGGGCCGAGGCGAGCGTGATCCGCTCCTCGGGCAGGAACGGCGGCCTGACGCCCCGCGACTCGTCGGACACGCGGTTGACCGCGACCTCCATCTCGATCAGCGGGTTAGGCGTGGACACGCTCCAGTCGGAGCCCATGACGAGCGTCGCGCCGTTTGCGAGGAGCGAGCGGAACGGGTACTGCCTCGCCGACACGACCGGGCCGAGGATCGGCAGCGTCAGCTCGGTCATCTGATCCTCCTCGACCGCCCAGTACGGCTGGGCGTTGGCGAGCGCGCCGAGGCGGCGGAAGCGCGGCAGGTCGTCGGGGTGGACCACCTGGAGGTGCGCCAGGTGCGGCCGGGTGTCGGTCCAGCCGTTGGCCTCCCGGGCCGCCTCGACCGCATCGAGGGACTGACGGACGGCGCGGTCGCCGAGCGCGTGGAAGTGCGGCTGGAACCCGAGCGCGTCGAGCATGACCACGACCTGCTTGAGGAGCTCGGGCTCGATGAAGTCGAGGCCGCGGTTCGCCGTCGGGCGGCCGTCGTGCGGGTCGAGGTAGGGCTCGGTCATCGACGCCGTCTGGTTCTCGACGATGCCGTCGACCATGAGCTTGACGCTGGTCGCGTTGAACCGGCCGAGGCGACCGTGCGCGCGTCGATCCACCATCTCGTCGATCTGCTCGATCCCGCGCCCGCGCTCCCACCACAGCGCACCGACGACGCGCGCGGTGAGCTCGCCAGAGCCGGCGAGGGCCAGGTACGCCGACTGCGCCTCTGGCGTCACCCAGGCGTCCTGCCAGTTGGTGATGCCCAGCGAGTGCAGGTAGCGCTGGCTCTCGAGGAGCGCGCGGCGGAGGTCCGCGGGCGTCGGCGGCGGGATCAGCCGCTCGACGAGGTCCATCGCGCCCTCGTGCAGTGTGCCCAGCGGGGTGCCGTCCGGGTCGCGGGCGATGCGGCCGTGGGCGGGGTCGGGCGTGTCGCGCGTGATGCCGGCGAGCTCGAGCGCCTTCGAATTGACCCAGGCGTCGTGGCCGTCGCGGTTGGGCAGGAAGACCGGCCGGTCGGGGACGAGGCGATCGAGGTCCTCGCGTCGCGGGAGGCCACCCGGGAAGTCGGGCAGGGACCAGCCGCCGCCGAGGATCCACCCTGCTTCGGGATGGGCCGTGGCGTAGGCGCCGACGATGCCGAGGTACTCGTCCCTGCCGCGGGAGTCATGGAGCTCGCAGCGGATCCTCGCCAGCCCGCCCATCGGCGGGTGGACGTGCGAATCGCCGAAGCCGGGCGTGACGGTGCGGCCGCGGAGGTCGATGACGCGCGTGTGCGGGCCGGCCAGCGTCGTCGCCTCGGCGTCCGTGCCCACTGCGGCGAGGCGCCCGCCCCGGACCGCGAGCGCGCGCGCCCACGTCCCGGCGGCATCGGCGGTGAAGATCCGTCCCCCGCGCAGGACGAGGTCGGCGGCATCGGCGTTCGGCATGGCCGGAGGATGCCCCTCCCGCGACACGAACGCACCCGCCCGTTGCGCAGCGTGACCGCGCCGACCTCGATCGCCCCGTCACCGGTAGGCTTCGCGCCCTCGACGGGTTCGCCGCATCTCCGTCCGCAGCATCGCAGGAGCGCCGAATGGCCAGCGTCCACCTCCTCCACGCCGGGTACGCCGATGCGGGGGTCGGCTCGTCGGTCGTCCTCGTGCGCGACGGCGACGCGTCGATCATCGTTGACCCGGGCATGGTCAAGTCGCGGTCGCTGATCCTCGACCCGCTCGGTGCGCTCGGCGTGGCGCCCGAAGCGGTCACCCACGTCTTCCTCAGCCACCACCACCCGGACCACACGGTCAACATCGCACTGTTCCCCAACGCCGAGGTGGTCGACTTCTGGGCGCGCTACATCGGCGACCAGTGGCTCGACCACGAGGGCGACGGGTACCGGCTCTCGCCGCGCTCGCAGCTGTGGCTGACGCCCGGGCACACCAACGAGGACGCCTCGCTGATCGTCGAGGCCGACGACGCGGTCTACGCGATGACCCACGCCTGGTGGCACGCCGACCGCACGCCCGAGGTGGATCCGCTGGGCGATGACCAGAAGGCGCTCGAGGCATCTCGGGCCCGGCTGCTCGCCGCGGTGGACATCGTGATCCCGGGCCACGGCGGGCCGTTCCGGGTTCGCGGCTGACTGTCGTCGCCGACCCGGGCGTCTCAAGCCGGGCCACCTCGCCGTCACGGATTGGCCTCCCATGCCATGGATTCGCGGCTCAGGCGTCGGTTCTTGGCCTCCCATGCCACGGATCGACCACATCGGGCTCCGCAGCGGGCGGGAATCGGTCGTGTCGTGGCCTCCCACGCCAACTTCGGACGACCCGGGGCGGAAACGATGGCATGGGGGGCCAATCCCGCGCACGCGCGAGTCTCGAGCGCGCCCGGGTCGCGCCTGCGGTGTGCTCCTCGGGGCCAAAGGCTGACGCGCCGAGTCGGCAAAGCGGGGCGAACCGGGCCCCGACCGCACCTGCCGTATCCTGCGCGACATGCGCGGGCCCGTGGCGCTCGTCGGCGCCGGTGAGTTCCTGGACACGATGGCCGAGTTCGACCGCGGCCTGCTCGCCGCGACGGGACGGAGGCGCCCGCGGGTCGTGATCCTGCCCACGGCCTCCGCCGACGACGGCGAGTCGGTGTTCCAGTCGTGGGCCGAGAAGGGCGTGGCGCACTTCTCAGGACTGGGAGCGGAGGTCGAGCCGGTCCTGGTGCGCAACGCGTGCGAGGGGCGCGATCCGTCGGCGATCCAGGCGGTGGGCGAAGCCGACCTCGTCTACCTGTCGGGTGGCGATCCGCGCCTCCTGCTCAAGGTGTTCAACGGCTCTCCGCTCGGTGCCGCGCTGTCGGAGGCGCATGCCCGCGGCGCGGTCATCGCGGGCTGCTCCGCCGGGGCGATGGCGATCGTCGGGCGGACGATGGACTTCCGCGTCGTGCCCAAGCTGCACCTCCCGCTGCCCTTCCCGGTCCGCTGGCCGGCGGCGCTGGGGCTGGTCGAGGGGATCGCGGTCCTGCCCCACTACAACGCCTTTCCGGAGCCCCTCTCAGCCTGCTTCGCCCTCCAGGCGCCGCGGGGCGGCGTGGTGTTCGGGATTGACGAGCACACCGCGGTCGTCGGGCGCAATGGCGCGTGGCAGGTGTTCGGCGCGGGCCGCGTCACGGTGTGGCGTGGTCGACGGCGCGAGCGCTTCCGCCGCGGCGAGGCCTTCCGAGCCTGACCGGCACTCGGGGGGAGGGGGGGGGGGACGGGGTCGCCCGCGCGGTTCGACCCGCCGGATTGTCCTCCGTCCCCGAACCCCAAGCCGTCCGGCGCCGGGCCCTGCCAGCGGCGGCGCTCAGTCCGGCTTGATCTGGCGGTAGCAGTCCGAGCAGTAGACCGGCTTGTCCATGCGCGGCTTGAAGGGCACCTGCGCCTGGTTGCCGCAGCCGGTGCAGATGGCGACGAAGTACTCGCGCGGTGACCGGTCCTCGGCTCGCTCGTAGCCACGCGGTGCACCCGAGGCACGGTCGTCACCCGAGCTGTCGCGCGTGGCCCGGCGATAGGCCCGGCAG
>JAJYMP010000272.1 GCA_021786915.1 Chloroflexota bacterium | reverse complement strand
ATGAATGCCGCCTTCGCATCGTTGTCGACCAGCCGGGCCCGGGGGTCCACCCGGGCATACGTCGCCGGGTCCACCTGGACCGAGCAGCCGGTGACGATCACGCGGGCGTCGGGGTTCGCGCGTCGGGCGCGGCGAACGGCCTGGCGGCTCTTCTCGTCCGCGATCGAGGTCACGGTGCACGTGTTGACGACCACGAGCTCCGCGCCGCAAGCCGGGTCGACCAGCGGGACGCCGCCCTCGCGCAGCAGCCGGGCGACGGCCTCCATCTCAGACTGGTTGACCTTGCAGCCGAGGTTGACGATCGCGGCGCTGCTGGGCGCGTCGAGGCTCGCGAAGGGGTCGGGCATCGCGGCCGATCGTAGCGCACGGCCCGCCGAAACCGCCGGTGCGTCACTCCACCGGCGGGATCTCGACGAGATTGCCGTGCGAGCAGGCCCAAGCCCAGACGTCGACGTCCGGCGGCTCCACGCCCAGCGAGGTCAGCGCGGTGCAGACCTGCGGCCGGTGGTCGGTCCCGTGGTGGAAGGCGTCGGCCAGGACGGGGCGGGCCGCGCAGTCCTCCTTGGGCGGCTGCGCTGCATCGGCATCCTTGACCGCAACCGCCGTCGCCCCATGTCACCGCGGGGCTTCCGGAGCCCGTCGACCGGCGATGACGCGTCCTGTAATGCAGCCGTAGCGGCGGCGCCACGGCGGATCAGCGAAGCCGCACGCGCCGGGACGCAGAATTGCGCCATGGCCAGATCCGCCGCACAGAGGCTCGCCGTCGTGGCGCTCGCGATGATGTCGATCGTCGTCGCCGGGTGCGCGGCCAACACGGGGTCGCCGACACCCGGCGCTTCGACCGCTGCCACGACCACGCCCGCCGGCTCCGCCCCGCCCGGCAGCACCGGCGCCGGGTCGAGTGTCCCCTCGGCCGCCCCCGGCGGCCCGGGGGCCACGGGCACCGCCGGGCAACTCCAGCAGCAGTTCGTGTCGATCGTGGCGAAGGTCAACCCGTCGGTCGTCGTGATCGAGACCTCTCAGGGCCTCGGCTCCGGCGTCGTCTTCGACACCAAGGGCGACATCGTCACCAACGCCCACGTCGCGGACGCGTCGAGGACGTTCACGGTGACCACCGCGGGCGGCAAGTCGCTCAAGGGCTCGCTCGTGGGCATCTTCGCGCCCGACGACGTGGCCGTCATCCGCGTGTCGGGAGCCACCCCGCCGCCGGCGACCTTCGGCAACTCGTCCGCGCTCCAGCTCGGCGACATCGTGCTCGCCATCGGCAATCCGCTGGGGCTCCAGAGCTCGGTCACCGAGGGCATCGTTTCCGCCACCGGCCGGACCGTCAGCGAACCCAGCGGCACCTCGATCCCGAACATGATCCAGACCAGTGCCGCGATCAACCCGGGCAACTCGGGCGGCGCGCTCGTGGACCTCGCCGGCCAGGTGATCGGCATCCCGACCCTCGCCGCGAGCGACCCGCAGCTGGGCGGCTCGGCCCCCGGAATCGGGTTCGCCGTGTCGTCGAACATGGCCACCGACATCGCCCGCCAGCTGATCAGCAGCGGGAAGGTGACCAACTCGCACCGCGCCTACATGGGCGTGCAGCTGGCCGATGTCCAGCAGGGCAACGGCGCCCTCGTCGTGGCCGTGGTCCCGGGCGGGCCGGCCGCGAAGGCCGGGCTCCAGCCGGGCGACTTCGTGATGACTGCCGGGGGCAAGCCGGTCAGCGCGGCGTCCGACCTCACCGACCTGCTCGCGTCGATGCAGCCGGGGCAGACGCTGGACCTCGGGATCGAGACGCAGTCAGGCTCGCACAGGACGATCCAGGTGACGCTCGGGGAGTACCCGAGCTAGTCAACCGCGTGGCCGCAGGCTGGCCTGGGGTTCAGCGCGCCCGACAGCGAGCGGCCCAGGCGCCGAGCGGTCCTGGCTCACATGGGGGTCAGTTCACGGCGGGACGAGCGTGGCCCGGTCGCGAAAGCCCCCCTTGTTGCACAGGCTGAGCGTGAAGCGGCGCGCGATGACCCCAGCATGAGTCGGGGGCGCTCACGCGACGGGCCGAACCGCCTCGAGCGCCGCCCAGTCGCCCTCGCTCCAGCGTCGCGCGACCGCCAGGCCGCGCGACTCGAACGCCGCGACCACCTCGGCCTCGCGATTGATGAAGATGCCTGACGCCAGGAGTGTGCCGCCGGGGCGGAGGTCGGCGAGCAACCCGTCAGCGAGGAGCACCAGCAGCGACGCGACGAGGTTGGCGAGCACCACGTCGAACGGGCCCTCGCCGGTGGGCGCGCTGCCCTCGCGGGCGCGGACGACACGCCCGAGGCGGTTGCGGCGGGCGTTGGCGGCCGAGGCCTCGACGGCGATGGGGTCGATGTCGACGGCGAGGATCGACTTCGCGCCCAGCATGCCCGCCGCGATCGAGAGGATCCCCGAACCCGAGCCGATGTCGGCGATGCGGGCGCCGGCGATCAAGCCGCGATCGGCCAGGGACTCCAGCGAGGCGAGGCAGAGCCGGGTGGTTGGGTGGAGCCCGGTGCCGAATGCCATGCCTGGATCGAGGGCGAGCACGACATCGCCGGGCAGCCGCCGATGCCGTCGCCACGTGGGCCGGATCACGATGCGCTGCCCCACGCGGAGCACCGGGAAGTGGGCTTTCCAGGCGTTCGCCCAGTCGGTCTCGCGGACGAGGCGCGTCGAGAGGTCGCCGATGGGCCGGAGGCCGAAGGCCTGGAGGTGGCCGAGCTCACGGTCCGCCTGCGCCACGGCATCACGCACGGCCGCGGGCGAGAGCACTGGCAGGTAGGCGCGGACGAGCGCAGGCCGCGCGATGTCGATCCGGGCCGCGAGGCCGTCCTCGACGAGCTCGAACGCGGGCTCGACGCTGGTGCCGCCGGGCGCGGCGCGCGAGAGGATCTCCGACACGGCCTCGACTGCCTCGTGATCGGCCGCGACCGACAGCTCGAGCCAGGCGTCCTTCGCGGTGGCGGCATCGTTCAGGTCGATCCCGGCCAGCGGATCGTGGGCGTCAGTGGTGTCGGCTGCGTCGGCGTCGACTTCGGCCCTCGTGTCGGCGTCCGCTTCGGCGTCGGCGTCGGTCGCGTTGGCGTCGCTGTCCTCGGCTTCGCCTTCGGTTGCGTCGGCTCTTGCTTCAGCGTCCTCGGCGTCAGCTTCGGTGGCGTCGGGTTCGATCGCGCCGCCGTCGGCCTCGAATCCGTCTGCGGGCGGCCCCGAGCTCACCCGAGGCCCAGCTTCTCGCGCAGCCCACCGCCGGACACCGTCTCGCCCGACTCCTTCGCGAACGCCTCGAGCAGCTCGCGCTGGCGCTTCGAGAGCTTCGTGGGCACCACCACGTTGACCGTCACGTGCAGGTCGCCGCGCTGGTTCTGGCGACGGAGGTGCGGGACGCCGCGGCCGCGCAGCCGGATCTCGGTCCCGGGCTGCGTGCCGGGCCGGACCTCCACGTCGATGGGCTCGCCGTCGACGATCGGCACCCGCAGCTTCGTGCCCAGCGACGCCTGCGCAATCGAGAGCTCCGCGTCGTAGAACAGCTCGGTCCCCTCGCGGGTGAGGCTGGGGTGGTCGGCCACGTGGATGGCCACATACAGGCTCCCGGGCGCGCCGCCACGCGGCCCCACCTCGCCCTCGTTGGACAGGCGGACCTGATGGCCCTCGTCGATGCCGGCCGGGATGGACACGCGCAGCGAGCGGGTCTTCTGCACCCGGCCCTCGCCGTGGCACGTCTCGCAGGGGGCGTCGATGGTGCGGCCCTCCCCGTGGCATCGCGGGCACGGCTGGACGTTGACCATCTGGCCGAGCATCGTCTGGCGGACCGAGCGGATCTCCCCGCGCCCGTTGCACTGGGTGCAGGTCGTGGGCGTCGAGCCCGGCTTCGCCCCCGAGCCGCCACACGTGTCGCAGCGGCCGAAGACCGGGAACTCGATCTCCTTCTCGCAGCCGAGGACGGCCTCCTCGAACGTGATCCGCAGGTCATAGCGGAGGTCGCTCCCCGTCTGCGGGCGGGCGCGCCTCGCCTGGCCGCCCATCGTGCCGCCGAAGAAGGCGTCGAAGATGTCGCTGAACCCGCCGAAGCCGGCCGCGCCCCCGAAGGGGTCGCCACCGGCTGCGCCGCCCGAGATCCCCGCCCGGCCGAACATGTCGTACGTCTGGCGCCGCTGCGGATCGGACAGGATCTGGTAGGCCTCGTTGATCTCCTTGAAGCGGGCGTCGGCCTCCGGTTCGCCGTTGACGTCGGGGTGCCACTGCTGGGCGAGCTTGCGGAAGGCGCGCTTGATCTCGGCGTCGGTCGCACCTCGCTCGACGCCCAGGACCTCGTACAGATCGTGTTCGGCTGCCATGGCTCGAGAGAGTTTAGGGGAGGTTGGGCCTTCGCTCGGTCAGCGGAATGTGCGCCGGGAGTTCAGCCCCCGGCCAGCGCCACCGCACGCGCCAGGACGGCCTGGAGCATCGGCTGGGTCAGCTTCCCGGTGAAGGTGTTCTGCTGGCTCGGGTGGTAGGAGCCGAGGAGCGTGTACCGCCCGATCCGCGCCTCGGCGCCGTGCGCGAACCGCGGCTTCGGCGACGGGATGGCCTGGCCAAGCGCGCTCAGCGTGCGCAGCGCCGCGTCCCAGCCGATGGCGCCCAGCGGCACGACGACCCGCAGTTCGCGGAGGAGCTCCAGCTCGCGGGCAAGGTACGGGCGGCAGCGGGCCTGCTCGTCGGGAGTGGGCTTGTTGGCGGGCGGCGCGCATCGGACGGCAGCTGCCACGCGAACGTCCGCCAGCCGTAGGCCGTCGCCGGCGCGCCGGCCGTCGGGCTGGTTCGCCAGGCCCACCGCGTGCATCGCCTGCCAGAGGAAGTCGCCCGAGGCGTCACCCGTGAAGACGCGGCCGGTGCGGTTTC
>JAJYMP010000198.1 GCA_021786915.1 Chloroflexota bacterium | reverse complement strand
CGTGTTGGCTGCGGGAGCATGGGGCGCCTCAGTCCGCCCGTGGGGCTCTGACCGCGTGTCCGGCTTCGAGCCGCACGCCGCGGCTCGTTGGGCCGGGCGGAGAGTCAACCGACGTCACATGGCCGGTGTGTAGCCGGCGTCGAGATAATGCTGCGGGTCCTCGTCAAAATCGAGCTTGCAGCCCCTGCCGCAGAAGAAGTACTCGGCTCCCGCGTACAGGCTGTGGAGGCCTCCCGCACGGGCGGCCTCCGCGTCGACGGTCATGCCGCACACACGGTCGACGATCTGGTTGTCTGCATCGCGCGGGGCCTCGCGGGCCGATTCGTCCTGGACCTCGCCGGATGGGCCGTGGACGCTCGGACCGATCAGCCATGCGGCCTCGAGCGCCTCACCCCACGGCGGCGTGAAGGAGCGCGACTCCGCGCGGTACCCGGTGCGTGGCGCCAAGGCCATCCCCGCATGGGGACCGACCGCGAACTCGTTGCCGCAGCAGCAGCCTTCCCTCGCGACATCGGCGCCGCGCCCGAATTCCACGCTCGGGTGGCATCCGCAGGGGCAGTCGTACCCCGCCCGGACGTGGTCCGACGTTGCCTCGAGAATGTTCAGCTCCATTTCGTGCCTCACAATCGTTGCAGAATGCGCTCACCGCGCACGACGACCAATGCTCCCGCGGCCATGACCAGGACGGCCAGCGCAATGATTGCCCCGGTCTCCCCGCCACTCGGCGTGTCCCCCGGCTGCACGTTCCTGCGTCGCCATCGCTTATCTCCGTTGCCGGACCGGCGATCCCCTCACCGCTGCTTCTACGACTCCACTGTAGCAGTTGAGGTAGCCCGGGCGACATCCCCCTCCGCGCGAGAGCCGGCACCCGTGCCGCCACTCCTTTCGGTCGCACCAAGCTCGGCACTGCCTGGGCCACCGATCCGGCAAGCGTCCGCGGCGATCACGGTGTCGGAGTCGTGGACCCCTCGGGCGCCGACAGCATCGTCTGGGCCAGTTGCCGCCGCGGGTCGGCCGGCGCGACTGCCAGGAACCGTTCGAGGTCGGCGCGCGCCGCCGCGGTCACCAGCCCATCCGACCGGGCACGGGCGAGCGCGCGATAGAGCAGCGCGTCGGGGTTGTCCGGCGCGACCGCGAGGGCGCGGTCGAAGAGCGGACCCGCGGCGTCGGGCCGATTGGACATCAGCAGGATCAGTCCGAGCTGGACCAGGGCCTCGACGTTCGTCGGCTCGATGACCAGGGCCTGGCGATAGGCAGTTGCGGCATCGGCGACGCGATCAGCCGCCATGTACGCGTCGCCGAGCGCGACCTCGGCACCCGCGTCCCGCGGGGCCGCTCGCACCAGCGCCTCGAGATCCGCGATCGTCGAGGCTCCGCTGGGCGGGGCCTGTCCCGTGATCTGCGTTCCGGGCATGCGCGGCCCCGCCGCGAGCGCCACCGGAACGATGACGACGAGCGCCATGGCCACTCCTATCAGCGGCCGCGCAAGCCGCCCCGGCGAGCGCAGGGGCAGGCCGTCTGGCTCAGATCCCGCATCTGCGCCCCCCGTCGGCGGGGTCGCGGGCCGGGCAGCGCGCAGAGCGACGAGCGCGCCGCCTGCCAGCAGGAGCGCGGCCGGAGCGAGCCAGAGCAGGCTGCCCGGACCGTCCGGGGAAGGCTCGAGCAGAATCCACTGGCCGTATCTGGCCATGAAGTACGCCAGAACCGCCGAGTCCGTCGCGCCGGACGCCAGTTGCTCCCGCACCACCGTGCGCATCTGCTGAGCGAGCAGCGCGGGCGAGTCGGCGATCGAGAGGCCCTCGCAGACCGGGCAGCGGATGCGCGACTCCAGCTCGCGGCTCCGCGCGTCGAGGGATGGCGCGGGTGCGCGCAGCACGCTCCAGGCGATGGCGCCGGCCACGGCAAGCAGCAGGACCACCAGCGCGAGGTCCGTGCGCCTCCGACGCAATCGAGATGTCGTCACGGCAGGATGGCGTCGATGTCGGCGCGCAGGCCTGCTTCAGTGACTGGGCCGATCTGTTTCGCCACGATCGTGCCGTCGCGTCCGATGAAGAACGTCTCCGGGATCCCCCCCACCCCGTAGTCGAGCGCCGCCCGGCCGCCGGGGTCGATGAGCCCTGGATAGCGCTGCCCGAATCCGGCCATGAACGCACGCGCCGCATCGGGGCTGTCCTGGAAGACGACGCCGAGCATCACGAGGCCGTTGGGACCGTATGTCGCTGCCGCCTCGGCGAGCAGCGGCGCCTCGTCACGGCAGGGCGGGCACCAGGACGCCCAGAAGTTGAGCACGACCGGGTGCCCGCGGTAGTCGGCCAGGCGGACCCACTGGCCGTCGAGCGCCTGGAGGCGGAAGTCGGGGGCCGCCCGACCGACCAGGGGTGACACGATCTGCGACGGGTCGCGCGTCTGGCCCACCCCGAGGGCGAGGAGCACCAGTACGCCGAGCCCGGCGGCGGAGGCGAGCCCGACCAGTCGGCGGCGACCCAGCGGCTCCGAGGCCGCGTTCTCAGTCGACATCGGCGGGAAGCGTCCCGACGCGAGGGGCACGGCCGCGCACTCGGGTGCCACGGATCGCCCGACCGGGCCAGACCGCGACCACACCGCCGAGGCCGGTCAGCAGCCCGCCCACCCACATCCAGCTGAGCAGCGGGTCGGTGTCGAGCCGGAACGTCGCGGTCCCTGCGCCGGGATCGGTCTGGAGCAGCGAGATGTACAGGTTCCGCGTGGGGCCCGGGATGATGGCGGGCGTCCCGATCGATTCCTGCGACGTCGGATAGGTGCTGAGCGCCGGAGCCGCGATCTCGGTGGCTCCGCCCTGGGTGAGCAACAGCTCGGCGCTCGTAACCAGGCGATCCGGCTCCTGGCTGTTCCGCACGGCAGTCAGGGTGAGCGCCAGCGGACCCGCGTACCCGGTCTCTCGGGTGTGCAGCGTCAGCACGGTCTCCTGGCGTCCGGTGGCCGACACCACCACCGCGAGCGCCATGACGGTGATGCCCGCGTGCACGAGCAGACCGCCCAGCGAGCGCGGAGGGACGCTGCCGCCCTCCGGCCGGTCGCGGGAGGGAGGGCGCCGCGACCCGCCGCGCGTCAGCCGCCAGACACGAGGCCAGAGGTAGGCGACCGTCTGCAGGAGCCCGAACGCGGCGACCGCAACTCCCGCCACGAGGGCGGGAGACACCGCCCCTACTGCCAGGCCCGCCGCCAGCAGCGCCGCGCCCGTCAGGCCAGGCAGCAGGCGACGGCGCGATCCGACGCTCCAGGATCCCCAGGGCAGCGACGGACCGATGCCCAGCAGCACCACGAGCGCGAGGACGAGCGGCCCGACGATGCGATCGAAGTACGGGGCGCCCACGCTCACCTGCGACCCGCTCGCGGCCTCCACGAAGAGGGGAAACAACGTGCCGATGAGCACCGTGCCGGCGATCGAGACCAGCAATACGTTGTTGAGCAGGAACGCGACACCGCGCGCCCCGAGCGGGGCGCGGATCGGATCCGCGGGGAGGCGGGTGGCCAGGAGCCCCATCGAGCCGACGAGGACGCTGCTCAGCAGGCCCAGCAAGAGCGGACCGAGCGCCGACTGCGTGAAGGCGTGCACGGAGTTCAGGACATCGCTGCGGGTCACGAGGGTGGCCAGCAGGGTCAGCGCGAACGACGCGACCACCAGTGACACGTCCCAGGCGGCCAGGCCTCGCCGGAGCCCCCCCATCGCCGAATGGAGGAACGCGGTGGCGGTGAGCCAGGGCAGCAGGGCGAGGTTCTCGACCGGGTCCCACGCCCAGTACCCGCCCCAGCCCAGGACGGCATACGACCAGGCCGCCCCCGCGAGCAGTCCCAGGCTCAGCGAGATCCACGCGAGGAGCGTCCAGCGGCGGGCCGCCGCGAGCCAGACGGCGTCGAGACGCCCTTCCACCAGCGCCGCGATGGTCAGCGCGAACGGCACCGCGAGGAGCACGAACCCGGAGTACAGGAGGGGCGGGTGGATCGCCATAAGCGGGTGGTCCGTGAGCAACGGGTTGGGCCCACCGCCGTCCGCCGGGACGGGTGACACACGTCCCCAAGGACTCGCCGGCCAGATCGCGAGCAGAGAGAAGAATGCGAGAAGCGCGAACAGGACCGCGAGCGCGACGGGCAGAAGAGGGCGCAGCGGAGCGGACGCGGACCAGGCGAGGAGCGCGGTGACGCCCGCGAGCAACAGCGACCAGAAGAGCAGTGACCCGGCCAGGCCACCCCACAGCGAGGCCACCGTGTACAGCAGCGGCGTTTCGCGACTGCCCACCTCGGCAACGTAGGCGATACCGAACTGGTGCCCGATCAGGGCCGCGACGAGGAGTCCGTTGCCGGTCGCCGCCGCGACCAGGGTCACGCGCGACCACAGGATGGCCTCGGCGAGCCGTTCGGCCGAGCGGCGCCCACGCAGGCTCGCGCGGAGGCCGAAGAGGGCACCGCCCAACGCGACGACCGCGGCGGTGAGGCCCGCCGCCCCGATCACGGACTGGCCTCCTTCCCGGCGAGGATCTGCTGGAGCACGCCGGGCGGCACGGTCTCGCCGGGCCTCAACGGCTCGTATACGGACGAGTGCTTGACTAGGATGGCGTCCGCGAGGAAGCTCCGCCGGCCATTCTTCCGGCCCTCGAGCACCACGCCGATCCCCTCGCGGAACAGGGCGGTGGGGACGTTCTGGGTGGTGACGTCGAACGTGGTCGTGCCGTCGGTGACGGCAAACCGCAATGTCTTCGTGCCGGCGTCCCAGCGGACGCTTCCAGACGCGACGATGCCGTAGAGCCGGACCGCGCGGCCAACCGGCAAACTGGCGAGCTCCGTGGGTGTCTGGTAGTAGACCAGCGCGCTCGTGAGGCCCATGCCGACGAGACCGAGGAAGGCGCCCGACAGGAGCGCCAGCCCGAGAAGCGTGGCGGGACGTGGACGGCGGCTCACGAGTTGTCGGTGGAGGTCGCGGCCGCGTCGGACCCGGCGTCTCTCCGGCGCACGATCCGCTCGAGGCGACGGGCCTCGGTCGCGCGTCGAGCGAGGGAGACGGCGTACCCGACGAGACCGCCGCCCACGAGCAGATAGGCCGCCGCGAGGAGCGCCGCGTCGGTCATGCAGCCGGCTCCGACTCGCCGATCACGGCCAGCACCTGGTCGCGATCGGCCTCGAGCTCCACCCGCCGCACCAGGAGCCATGCGAACAGCAAGGTGAAACTCGCGAGGTTGAGGAGCAGCGCCGCCAGCAGCAGGTGGCTGATCGTCGGGTCGCCCGGCTGGATGACGGTCGGCGCCTGGTGGAGGCCGCGCCACCACAGCACCGAGAAGTGCACGATGGGCACGTCGGCGAAGCCGATGATCCCGAGCACGGCGGCCAGGCGGGCGCGACGCCACCGGTCGACGATCGACCCCCGGAGCAGGACGTAGCCCGCGTAGATGACGAAGAGGATCGCGGTCGTCGTCAGGCGCGGGTCCCAGTCCCACCAGACCCCCCAGGTCGCCTTGCCCCACAGCGCCCCGGTCACGATGGTGAGGCCCGTGAAGAGCAGCCCGAGTTCGGCCCCCGCGACCGCGACCCGGTCGTATCGCGGATCCCGCCGCCACAGGAAGGCGGCGCTGGCTGCGAACGTGATGAAGAACCCGAGGTAGCCGAGCCATGCGCTCGGGACGTGGATGTACATGATCCGCTGCACATCCCCCTGGAGCCGATCGGGCGGGACGATGAAGAGCCCGAAGACGACGGTGCAGGCCGTGGCCGCCGCCGCGACGACCCCGACCCACGGCCTGGAGAACCGCGACAGGCGGCCCCCGGCGCTCATTCCGGCGTCGCCGCGTGCTCGTAGACGAGCACGCCGAGTCCAGCGAAGAGGGCGGCCTGGGCCGCAGACAGGGCGAGCCACTGCAACGCCGCCGCGGGTGCTGACACCAGGATTGCGCCGGTCGACTCCACGGCCGCGAGGAGCACCGGCACCATCAATGGCAGGAGCAGGAGCGGCATCAGGAGCGTCCGCTGCCCGCTCGCGCCGGCGAGTGCCACGACGAGCACGCTCGTCGCCGCGGCGCCGAGGGCGGCGACGACGGCCACAGGTGCAAGCCACAGGGCCTCGCCGGACAGCGGCAGGTCGAGCAGCACCACGGCCAGGCCGAAGAGCACGCCCTGCAGCACCAGGAGCACGACCGCGAGGGCGAGCACCTTCCCGAGGTAGATTGCGCGCCGGTCCTCGAGGGCGAGCCAGAGCGCGGAGAACGCATCGTCGCGTCGATCCACCAGGTCGAGCCGGTCCGCCATCGCGATCGCGGCGTACAGGAGTGCGAGCCACGTAAGGGCCGGGGCGAGTTGACGCAGCTGGGCGCGGTCGGGGCCCGCCGCCATCGCGGCCACCACGAAGGCGACCGCGCCGAGCGTGCCGGCGGCGACGAGCGCACCTCGGCTCCGCAACTCGGCGCGCAGATCCTTGGCCGCGAGAAGCGCGGCATCGGCGAACACGTTCATCCCGCACTTCCCGTCTGGGCAGGAAGTGCCCCACTCCAGGTATCCCGCTCCTCGAGGCGTCCATCGCACATCTCGAAGAGACGGTCCGCAACGGCGCGCGTGCGCGCGTCGCCGTGACTGGCCAGGATCAGCAGGCGCTGCCCACACCGGGCGCGGATGGTCGCCTCCACCAGTCCCGCCGCGGTCGGGTCGAGGGCCGCGAACGGCTCGTCCACGATGACGACGTCGGGGTCGGTGGCGAGCACCCGCGCCAGCGCCACGCGACGCACCGTGCCCGCCGACAGATCGCCGCACCGCCGACCCGCCCAGCTCGCGATACCGAGCTCCTCGAGGAGACGGAGGCCCCGGTCCGGATCGGTTCGCGCGAGGCGGGCTGCCAGCCGGATGTTCTCGACCGGCGTCAGCGCCTCGAACAGGTGGCTCGCGTGGCCGAGATACCCGACCTTCGGGCGGCTCGCCCCCGCGCTCGCCGCCCAGCTCACCGTGCCGCTGGTCGGAGTGGCGAGGCCCGCCAGCAGGCGAAGCAGGGTCGATTTGCCGGACCCGTTCGGTCCCTGGATCGCCACGGCCTCGCCGCTGCTGGTGCGCAGGTCGGCGCGCCACACGGCGACCGTGTCGCCGTACAGGCGTGTCAGGCCGTGTGCGATCAGCACGAACGCTGACGAGGCACGCGGAGAGCCAAGGATCACGGGGGACGGCATGGGACGCAAACCCTCGCGGAGTCAGGGGCTACTACCGACCAGTAGTATACGGGCGGTCGGCGTCTTCCGTCGTGAAACGGGCATCTGTGCGGCGCCCGCGCTTCGACCGTCGTCGGCGGACCCAGTTCGCCGACGACCTCAACCCCACGGGCCAGGCGGTGCTGGACAACCGCTTACGTGGGGTCAGCTCGCGCGTGCCTGCGGCCGTTCCACCGCGGGTGTCAACGGCGGCACCGACACTAACGTTGGTCGGCTGCGGCGTCGAGACTGGCCTCGATCCAGGCGCGTTCGGGCAACCCCCGAGGGCCCGCCGCCGTCCAGTAGATACGACAGCGGGGCGCGTAGTCGCCGGGATCGACGAAGCCCGGCGCGACATCCCGCCCGTTCACGCGGATCGTCGGCGAGCCCGGGAAACGAAGCTGCTCGGCCACGGCCGGATGCGTCGCGTCGATGTCCTCGACGGCGGCCGCGATTCCTCGCTCGTCCAGCACCTCGCGGAGGAGCCGCCGGGCCTCCTCGTGGTTTGGACAGTCGGCGAACCACAGCAGCTCGACGTGGATCTCCGGGTCCACGACGGCGCGCTCAGCCATCATCGAGGGACCCGGACGCATGCACGAGCCGGCAGCCGAGCGCGTCGGGCAACGACGGTGTGCGCGCTACACGGACAGCTGCAGGGGCAGGCCGGACAGCCGCAGCACGATCCGCAGGTGCAGTCACACACGGTGCACCTCCTCCTCGAGCACGATGGCCGCCTGGGGCGGGAGCCCTGCGTCGAGCTGCTCGGCGAGCAGCACGAGCCGGTCGTCCACGTGGTGCAGTTCCTCGATCTGGCGGGCGATGCGCGCGCGTTGGGCGGGGATCTCCCGGCGCAGCGCTTCGGAGACCTGCTCGCACTGCCCCGCCGCGCAGGCCGTGGCGAGCGTGGCCGCCTGCGCCAGCGGGAGATCGACCTGACGCAGTGCGACGAGCAGCCGAAGCCGTTCCGCCGCCTCGCCGTCGTACTGGCGATACCCACCGCTGCGCCTGTCGGCGGGCGGCAGGAGCCCTTCCCGTTCGTAGTAGCGCAGCGTTTCCCGGCTCACCCCGAGGCGCCGCGCGAGCGCTCCGATCTGCATGCACGCACCGTACGCCCTGTAACCGCTACAGGGTCAAGCCCCCGTGGCCCTCGACAGGCGACCCGCGCGTCGTTCGGCGAGGGCGGCGGTGGCGCCGGGCATGGCGAGGAGGAGCAACCCCATCGCGACGGCCGCGTCCGACCAGAATCGTTCGGGAAAGAGCTGCACCAGGCGCTGCGTGAGGGGGTCGAAGGCGAAGTCGCCCTGTGGGAAGGTGACCAGGTGGAACGCCACGAACGCCGTGTCGAACGAGATGAGGACCCACGCGCCGGCGACGGCAATCACCACCGCGAGAACCGTGGCGCCGCGCGACACCCCCCGCCATGCCAAGGGCTGGCGTCGGTCGGGCACCAGCACCGTGACGAGGGCCACGAACGCGAGCGCCACGACGGCGCCGAACGCGAGGAGCAGGCGCCGCACATCGGCCATGTGCGCACGTTCGGCGGCATCGAGGACGGGGCGACCATCGATCGACACGGCGAACGAGGGCGGCCCGACCACGAGGTCGGACAGGATGCCGGCAGTGACGCGCCTGACCTCGTCGCGCGTGAAACCCGTGAGCGCCGGAACACCGCTCCGCTCCTGCTCGAAGCCGATCCAACCGGGGTGAGGAGCAATGGCCAGCGCGGCGCCGACGATCACGACGGGTGCGGCGACGTCAACAATGCCGGCACGAAAGGCCGGGGCCGGTCCGCGATCGTCGGGTCCTGGCGCCCCGACGCCCGTCACACGCCTCGGCGCGCCGCCACACCGCCTCCCGCGAGGATCGCGGCGGTAGCGCCCAGTACTGCCCAGACGACGGGAACGCCCGCCAGGCTCACCAGTGCGGGCAACCGCAGGACATCGACGGCCGCGAGCGCGATGAGCACGCCGACGAGGCCGGCGGGGAGGATCAGGCTCGCGCGGACGCGGCTTCCGGAGATCAGGTCCCCGGCGAAGCCCGCCAGGAGCACCACGCCGAGGAGCGTCGCCGCCCACGTGACGAGGCCCCACACGATCCCGAAGAGCAGCACCCCGACGATGAGGACGAGCGCGAGCACGCCGCCGAACTTGCTCATGACGTGCCGCCGGGGATCAGGCCATCCGCCCTCAGCAACGAGCGGATCTCTTCGAAGTCGGCGTCGGCTGCGGGCAGTACGACGTCGGACGACCCCAGGTGCGCATCGTCCAGCCGGTCGCCCTGGCCCCTGACGAAGCCGACCAGCTCCTCGAAGGCGTCGCGAAGGGCCACGCGCTCCTCGCGTTGCGCGGCCTGGGTGATGCGCTCGTCGAGCTGCTGCAGCTGCCACGCGGCGGAGTCGGGCAGGCGGTACTGCCCTTCATGGAGGATGCGGACGATCATCATGCGGTCCTCTGGTGGATGCCCAGGCGGCAGAGGATCCATCTCAGCACGCGCCCGATCATCGCCCGGCGCCTCCCGACGCCGCGGACGCCGAGGCGAGCGACTGCTTGAGCGCCGCGAGCTCGGTTTCCACCGACGCATTGCGCGTGGTGCGGTCGAGCTCGGCCTGGACTGGGTCGGACGCAGCTGAGACGTCGCTCAGGGCGCCGGTCGAGACCAGCTCGTCGATCGCACCTGCGCGGGCCTGCATCTCCTGGGTCTTGGTCGTGGCGCGGTCCACCGCCAGCCCCACGTCGGCCATCTCCTCGGACACGCCGGTGAACGCCTCGCCGATCTTCACCTCGGCCTCCGACGCCGAGTACTGCGCCTTGATGACCTCCTTCTGGTTGCGGAAGGCCTCGATCTTCGCCGACAGGCGGGCCTCGGCCGCCGTCAGCTTGTCCTGCTGCGCCTGCACGGCGGCGATCTGCTGCTCGAGGCCGGCCTGCTGGCTCGCCAGGAGCTGCTTGCGCTCGAGGGCGGTCCGCGCGAGGTCCTCGCGCCCCGCGGCGAGCGCCCGGCGGGCCTGCTCGTCGGCGTCGCGGATGCCCGACTCGAGCTGCGCGGCCTGGAGCTGCAGGCGGCGCTTGGCGGTGGTGACCTCGATGAGGCCGCGCTGCACCTGCTGGAGCATGTCGCGCTGCTTCTCGTACGACAGGTCAAGCGTCTCGCGCGGATCCTCTGCGGCGCCGATGATCGCGTTGAGCTTCGCCTCTACGATGGTCTTCGTGCGGTTGAAGAGCCCCATGGGGGATACCTCCGTGTGGTGGATGGGGACGCCGGATGCGGCGTTAGCAGCCGCGGCGGCGCGGGGATACGTCGTCGCCGCCGGATCCGCAGCCGTGGCCCGTGCCATGGCCGCCTTGGTGATCGTGGTGGTCCGAAGAGACCGGGTGCGCACCCGCGTGCCCCTCGTGGCCCGGCAGGACCTCGGGAGAGCCGGCCGGGCGCGCCGGCGGCGCGCCGTCGAGCGGCATGCCCCACATCGGATACCAGCGCGTCTGGTCGCGCTCGATGGGCAGCTCGCGCGAGAGCGCGGCCGCGAGCTGCAGCTCGTGCGCCGTGTCGCGGGTGGCGCCGTCGGCGCCGGGCACGAACGGGTAGAACGCCGCCCGCTTGAAGTTGTAGAGGAACGCCACGTGCCGCCCGTCGGCGGCACGGAACCCGAACGCTGCGGCCAGCACCTGGTCGCCGAACCCCGCGTCGCGCAGCTGGAGGCTGACGCTGTACACGGTGGAGACGAGGTCCGCGATCGCGTCGTCAGACACCACCACCCAGCGATACCCGTACGCGTCGCTCCGCTCGGTGATGGTCGAGCCCGTCTCGCGCCCCGCGATCTCGAGCAGCCGTGCCAGCTCCGATTCGGCCCGGCGATACGCCTCCGAGTCGATCGGGCGGATGACCAGGCCGGCCTGGCCGGAGGGGACGAGGCCGAGCTCGGCCTGGAGCGTCACCGCCGCGGTGGAGAGCGCCACGAGCTGCTCCTCCCGCGAGCGGACCTGGCGGGTGCCGCCGAAGAGCGTGTCGAGCAGGCTCATCGCGCGAGACCCTCGGCCTCGAGGCGGCGCAGCTGGGCCAGCCGGGCGTCCAGAGAGGGGTGCGTGGAAAGGATGCCGATGAGCGACTGGCGGCTGAAGGCCGGCACCAGCATGAGCGCGCTGGCGGGCTCCACGGTCCGCAGGTCGGCGTCGGGGATGCGCTCCATCGCGCCGCTGATCTTGACCAGGGCCGAGGCAAGCTGCGAGGGGGCGCCGGTCATGATCGCGGAGCCGCGGTCCGCCGCCAGCTCGCGGTAGCGCGAGAGGGCGCGGATGAGCAGGAAGCTGACCAGCCACACCACGAGCGAGGCGAGGTACACGAAGACGATGCTCGAGCGTCCGTCGCGGTCGCGCTCACCGCCGCCCAGTCCCAGCCAGAACCCCATCTGCACGATGAAGGAGGCCACGGTCGCGAAGACGGCGGCCATCGTGAGGACCGCCGCGTCGCGGTGGCGCACGTGGCTGAGCTCGTGCGCGAGCACGGCGTCCAGCTCCTCGCCGTCCAGGCGGTGGAGGATACCGGTCGTTACCGCGACCACTGAGTGCGAGGGATCGCGCCCGGTCGCCATCGCGTTCGGCACGTCCGAGTCGATGAGCGCGACCCGGGGCATCGGGAGGTCGAACTGGGCGGCCAGCCGCTCGACGCGGTCGACCAGCTCCGGTGCCTCGGCGCGGGTAACCTGGCGAGCGCCCATCGCCGCGAGCACCAGGCGGTCCGAGTAGAAGTACTGAGCGATCGCGAGGCCGGCGATGACGATCGCGATCAGGACGACGCTCCCGCCGGCCGACCACAGCACGGCCACGAAGGCGGCGTAGACGGCCGCCAGCAACAGGACGGTGAGGCCGATCCGGGCCGTGAGCCCGGGGTCGGCGGGGAGAGAGCGGGCGGAACGCCCGGTATGGGTGCGAGTCATGTGGGCATCGTCGGAGGCGTGGCTGAGCCCCCGATGAGGACCAGCTTGGAACCCGCGCAGAAGGTGGGTCCGGGTCGTCGGCCGTGACAGGGCGGCACGGACCGGCCAGACAACAGACGGGGTTGTCCAGGCTCCTCATCTTGCTCTGCGTGAGCCGGCCCGCGCTGACGGCCAACTGAGCGGGATCGAAGCCGGCCATGCTCGCGTCACCCGTGTCGCGATCACCATCGCGGCCGCCGGTGCTGCAACGGGGCGAGTCGGCGGCCGGATCAGGGAGCAGCGCCCGGAGTCGGAGACGCCGACCCAGGCGGCGACGAGGCAGGGGGCGACGCCGGAGGCCGCACTCCGACCTCGACGATCCCGTCCACCCGGCTGTAGTGCGAGAAGAAGGTTTCCCGGTGGATCACAGCCCCCGTCGCGTCCCGCACCGTCCGTGTGACCCACGAATCGAAGCCTGCAGCCGGGTACTCGACCCGCTGCTGTGCCCCCGGCGGCAGCGACGTCACCTCCTCGACCGTGTCGCGTGCCGCCTGGTAGTTCCGCACGATCGGCGCGCTGAACGTGACGCTCCGATCGAGCGGCACGCTCCACAGCTGGAACGTCACGGTCCCCGGGCCGTTGAGGCCGCGAATGAGGATCGGGTTCGCGGTGTCGTTTCGGAACGTGAGGTCCTGGACGTAGCCGGGCGACATGAAGACAGTGGCGTCGAGGCCGACGGGGTATCGATCGATGTAGTAGTAGTGCGCCGCGCGCTTGCCGATCTCGAGCCCGGCCCGGGCCGCGGCGTTGAACAGCGTCGTGGACGTGCTGCAGATGCCGCCCGCGAGCGCGCCGGTCTCCTGCGTGCGGCCGTTGATGATCGCCCCGCCCGGACCGTACCCCTGCTCGACGGTCGGCTCCCCCACCGCTCCCCAGAAGCTGAACCACGCGCCCGGCTGGATCACGTACCCGTCGAGCTTCGCGGCGGGGATCGCGATGTTGCGGCCCCAGTAGTTCGCGATCCCGGGGACGTACTTCGTCATCCACGAGGAGACGAGGACCATGAGGGGAGCCGTCTTCTCGGCCTCTTCGGTCGTGAGCGTGGGCGGCACGGCGGTGAGGGCGATCTCGGCAACGGGCGGGGGACCCGAAGCGGCCCGGCCACCCAGGGCGGCGGCGATCCGACTGATGGTCGTCGGCACGTCGAGGGCGGCACCGTCGCGTCCCACCCGCACCCCGATCCGCTTGCCGTCGCCGACTGTGAAGGCGGCATCCACGGGCGGACGGGCGACCCGCGGTGCGATCCCGGCGAGCGAGCTGCGTGCCGCGGACGTGTCGATCGTCGGGCCGTACGCGCCGCCGGGATCGGTCGTGAACGCGACCCAGGTACGTAGCGTCGAGCTCGAGATCGTGGCGCTGAACGACGGGTTCGTCGGGTCCCGGAGCGCGAGGTCCGCGCTCGTCCACAGGGTCGCCCTCGCGGCGGCGGCCTGCGCCGCCTGCGTGGTCACCGCCGGCTGCATCGGGACGGCGTCGAGAGGGAGCACGGGCCCGGCAAGCCCCGGCGTCGTGAGGAGCCGGCGCGCCTTTGCGGTCGCACCCGACAGCTCGATGACGTGCCCCTGCTCGTCCGGCACGGCAACGAACGACGCGCCGTCAGTCCCGAGCCGGGCCGACGCGTTGGTGACGGGATGTCCTGCCCGCGCCGCGGCTGACGCGAGTGCCGCCTCCAGCGCCTGCTGATCGGCGACCAGCACGACGTCCACGGAGGCGCCCCGGAGGAGGGTGCGGACGTCCTCGACGGAACGGTCGAGAACGCCGCCGGAATGTCCCGGAGCCATCGCGCGCTCCACGATTGCCGGGAGGTCGTACCGGCGCCCGAGGCCCGCGAAGGAGATGGTCTCGTCACGGCCGCGAGAACGGACCACGAGCGCGCCCTGGGATGGATCGGGCAGCGAGGCGCGGAGCCGGGCCTCGGCGGCCGCGCGATCGAGCCCGCCGATGTCCACGCTTCCGACCCTCACGCCGGGGATCACGCGATCGGCGAACGCCTGCTGGTATCCGATCAGGAACCCGGCGACGAGCGCCGTGACCACGAGGCTCGCGAGCACCAACCGTGCAAGGAGTGTCCGCCACGCGGAGGGGCGGCGACCGTCGCGGTTCGAGCCGAGGTTCATCGCGCCGAGATCCCGAAACGAGCAAGGGCCGGCGATGCCGGCCCTTGCTGCCTGTCCCCGGTCAGGGCCGGGGGAAGTGATTCGGTTGGTCGCGGAAGGGACGCGGCCGACCGTGGTGGTTGCAGAAGGAGTTAGCCCGGCCAAGCTGAGATGCACCTGAGCGCCGAGTGTGAGAATGCGGATGACAGGCGCGCAACCCCGACCTTCTCAGTTGGGCCTCATCGCGCGCTCAGCCTGCCCGAGCACCGTGAATCACGCGGGCAGCCCCCTCGAAGGGACCGCGCGCGGGACGGACGATATGCATGAGTCTGGACGTCCGGAGTGAGCAGGCTGCGGCGTGGGGCCGCCAGGGGATTGGAGCAGACGATGACCAGCGGGGTCTTTGAAGCGAGCGGCCTGCTGCGGGCAAGCACGGCGAGTGCCCTGGAGGAGTTCCTGGGCCGGCAGAGGGGCATCGAGCGCGCCGAGGCGAACGCCGTCTCGCAGACGGTATCCGTCACGTACGACGACGCGAGCGTGACCGCCGATGGCATCCGGACGCTCATCGGGGAGTTCGGGTGCGGGTGCGGAGGCGAGATCGTTCCCTGCAACCTGTGCCGGGAAGACGTGCCGGCCGCCATCGGCCGCGCGGCCCCGCACGGGGCGATCCACGCGCCAGCTGTTGCGCCGGCAGTCGGAGGGGCCGACACGACGGTGGCGGGCCTTCCCGCGGCAGAAGCCGTCGCCCAGGCGACTCCTGCTCCCGTCGACCAGGCCGCGCCCGTGGTCGCACCGCAGGTCGTCGAGCACGCTGCGCACATCGCGCCCGCAGCACCCGCCGGGGACCACGCCGGGCACGCGATGACCGCTGCGCCGGTCGAAGGCGAGATGGCGCAGATGGCCCACGAGATGGGTCACGGCGCCGGCATGAGCATGGCGGACATGGTCCGCGACATGCGGAACCGTTTCCTCGTCGCGTTCGCGCTGGCGATCCCCGTCTTCCTCTACTCGCCCCTCGCCACCGAGGCCTTCGGGATCCGCCTTGCGACCCCATTCGGTGCCGACTCGAGGATCCTCCTCTTCCTGCTTTCGACGCCCGCGGTGCTGTGGAGCGGGCAGATGTTCTTCGTGGGTGCGTATCGCGCCCTGCGCCACCGCACCCTCGACATGTCCGTGCTCGTCGCGCTGTCGGTCGGCAGCGGGTACCTGTTCAGCGTCGCGGCGACGTTCCTCTTCCGTGGAGAGGTCTTCTACGAGGCGTCGGTCGTCCTCCTGGCGTTCGTCCTGTTCGGCCACTGGCTCGAGATGCGGGCCCGGTCAGGGGCCTCGGACGCGATCCGGGCGCTGCTCGACCTCGCGCCACCGAAGGCCACCGTGATCCGTAACGGCGAGCCCGTCGAGGTTCCGACCTCCGAGGTCGTCCTCGACGACGTGGTGGTGATCCGCCCCGGCGACAAGGTCCCCGTCGACGGCGTCGTGATCGAGGGATCCTCGTCGGTCGACGAGTCGATGATCACCGGCGAGAGCGTGCCCGTGGAGAAGACAGCCGGCTCGAACGTGATCGGCGCGACCATCAACAAGACGGGCACGTTCCGCTTCCGGGCCACCAAGGTGGGCGCGGACACCGCCCTCGCCCAGATCGTTCGCCTCGTGCAGCTCGCCCAGAACTCGAAGGCGCCGGCCCAGCGGCTCGCCGACCGGGCGGCCCAGTGGCTTGTCGCGGCGGCGGTCGTCTTCGGCCTGCTGACGTTCCTCGGCTGGTACACCCTCGGCGGCGCGACGTTCATCTTTGCCCTGACGCTCGCCATCACCGTGGTCATCATTGCCTGCCCCGATGCCCTCGGGCTCGCGACGCCGACCGCCATCATGGTCGGGACAGGCCTGGGCGCCCTCAACGGAATCCTGTTCAAGAACGCTACTGCGCTCGAGCAGGCGTCCAAGGTCGGGGCTGTCATCTTCGACAAGACCGGGACGCTCACCGTCGGCCAGCCGCAGGTGGTGGAGCTGGTGGCGTCCTCCAACCCCGTCGACGAGGACGAGCTCCTGCGCCTCGCCGCTTCGGCCGAGGGCTGGAGCGAGCATCCCCTTGCCGCCGCGGTCGTCGATGCGGCGAAGGCGCGCAGCCTTGCCCTATCCGACGCAACCGACTTCCGCGCAATCCCGGGGCACGGGCTGGAGGCGCGAATCGACAACCGCTTCGTGCTCGTGGGCAACGCGAAGCTCATGGGCGATCGCGCGATCGACTTCGGGGTGTTGCGGTCGCGCGCCGACGAGCTCGAAGGCGCCGGGCGGACCGTGGTGCGAGTGGCGGTCGACGGCGAGGCCGCCGGCCTGATCGCGATCGCGGACGCTGTGCGGCCCACGGCGAAGGAGGCCATCGATCGCCTGCATAACCTCGGCATCCAGGTCGCCATGCTGACCGGGGACAACCGGGCCACTGCGGAACGGATCGCGCGCGAGCTCAGCCTGGATACCGTGTTCGCTGAAGTGCTCCCGGGTCAGAAGGCTGACAAGGTGAAGGAGCTGCAGGCGACGGGCAAGCTCGTCGCGATGGTCGGCGACGGCATCAACGATGCGCCGGCGCTCGCACAGGCCGACGTGGGTGTGGCGATCGGGGCAGGGACGGACGTCGCGGTCGAGACCGCCGACGTCGTGCTCATGAAGAGCGATCCCGTCGACGTGCTCGGGGCGATCGCGCTCTCGCGGGCGACGGTCCGGAAGATGCGCCAGAACCTCTGGTGGGCCGTCGGGTACAACACGGTCGCCTTCCCCATCGCGGCCGGCCTGTTCTACCCGCTGTTCGGGCTCCTCCTGCGCCCCGAGATCGCCGCGATCAGCATGGCCGGCAGCTCATTCCTCGTGGCGGTCAACGCGCTCCTGCTCAAGCGAACGAGGCTCGAGGGGATTCGGCGCTACGGGGCGTCCTGAACCGGCGTCCCGCCCATTCCCGGGGCGTTGCGGTGAAGCCCGGCCGCCGTGCGCGGCGCACGGGAGCCGGGCTTCGGGCTGCGGCTCGAACGCCGCTCCAGACGTCGCGCCCCGAGCCGAGGAGCTCAGGAGTCCGCGCGGTCAGTACACCTGCAGCGGGTCCACAAACCGTCCCCCCATCTCGATCCGGAAGTCGAGGTGCGGTCCGGTAGCCCACCCGGTCATCCCCACCCAGGCGATCGTCTCGCCCTGGGAGACCCTCTGGCCGACGTGCACCGCGACGCCGCGGTTGTGGTTGTACGTCGAGATCATCCCGTCCGGGTGGCTGATCACGACGACGTTCCCGCCCCCGTTGTTCTTCCACCCCGCCCACGCGACCGTGCCAGCGGCGATCGCCCGGACGGGCGTGCCAGCCGGCGCCGCGACGTCGATCCCGAGGTGTGCGCTCGAGAAGCGCGTCGTGATCATCCCGCGCAGCGGAAGCGGCCACAGATGGGAGACGTATGCGACGGGTCGGATGGCAGGTGCCAAGTGGCGGGACGTCGAGGTGCTCGTGTACCGCGATGCGACCCAGCCCACCGTACCAGTGGGAGTCCGGACTTCGACCCAGACGGAACCTGCCCGGTCCCTCCGCGCAGCGATCTCCGCAAGCCGCGTCCCCGCGCCCACGACGGCCCGCGTCAGATACGAGGTGGACGGGCCAGAGCGGACCCGCAGGGTGGTCGTCGGGTAGCGGAAACCGATGACGCGCGTGGCGCGAGCGGGTGCGACGGCAGCCGACCGCGGGAGTTGGGTCGGTGCGGCGATCGAGGCCGCGCCCGCGCGTGGCGCGGCGACGACGATGAACGACATGGAGACGAGCGCCGCCAATGCCGCGGCGCGAAGGTGTGGAACCGTGCCCACGATCCCTCCGATCTACCAGGACACCGCCTTCTACAGGCGGTGGCGGTGGGATGGGCCGCGCACGGACAGATCGCACGGATGGCGTGTACCGGAAGGGTGACGTCGTCCGGCTCGAAGGCCGGGACGCGCCGCGGGAGCACGATCAGAACTGCCGTGGAGGCGGCGTGTTGAGTTGGGGACTCCGTGCGGGTCGACGCTCGGTCGGACCCTATCCCGCGCGATACTCCCGAGGCACATGTCCGTTCGGCACTCTGAATCGACGCCAGGTGGCCCGAATGGACCGGCATCTTCGTTACCTCGCGGGAAGCAGGCTGAGGATGCTCCCGATGATGGTCTCGAGGAGTCCGGGCGCGGGCGCGTCGTCCAGGATGCGCTGACTGCCGACGCGCGGCGGCGCAGGGGCCGTGCCGATACGCCCTGGTGTCGAGGCCGCTGCGATCGGCGGTGTCGTGGAAGCCCGCGGCGTGACCGCGACGACGCCTGGCGAGGGTGCCTGAGGTGCGGGAGTCGAAGTCGGGGTCGGTGTCGACCGGTGGGTTGGCGCGGGGGTGGGGACGGGCGCGGGCGTCCGGATCACCGGCGCGCGGGTCTGACGCGGGGTGGCTGTCGGCGGTTGCGGAGGTGTCGGCTTGGGGGTCGGCCTGGGGGCAGGTGTGGGCGCTCGCGTCGGCTTCGGGGTCGCCGACGTCGCCTTCGACTCCGTAAACAGGACCGTGTACTTGATGACGCCGTCGGTGCCCTTGTACGCGCCGATGCCGATCGAGTCCCACTGCGTCCCGAGGATGATCTCGCGGTGCGTCGGCGAGTTCATGAACATGTCCTGGATCGCCGGCGTCGCCTGCTCGTCGGATGCCTCGATCCAGCCGATGTTCTCGCCGGCGAGGACGTAGGAGATCCCGCGCTGGTCGAGGTAGTGGAACACGAGGTAGTTGTCTGGCGGGATCTCGTGCGAGAAGTAGTTACGGACCGACATGTCCTGCGAGCGCCAGCGGGCAACGCCGGCTACCGCTGCGTCCCACCGCAACGGCGCGAGCCCGGATGCGGCCCGCGCCTCGTTCGTCAGCGTGAACAGGAGCTGCTCGTCGCCGGCGCTGAACGTTCCCGCGTCCCACGCGCGAACGGGCACCGGGGACCCGAAGGCAAGCAACGCGACGGCGGTCACGGAAGCGAGCGCGATCGCGATCAGGCGCGACCGTGAGGCGCGTCGGCGCATCGAGAGCAGTGACCTCCAGTGCGGAACGGTGCTCAGGCTATCCGCCGGGGGCTGCCCGGTCCCACCCCCCGGAGGTCCCTCCAGGCCGCGTCGGATTACCCCCGGGGAGTATCGGGGGTGTCCCGGACTCGGTCAGGCGGCGGGCGCAAGCGACGCGCCGCATCTACCGCAGCGCGGACCGGCATCGGCCGACAACACGCATCGGCGGCAGGCCGCGTCGCGGAACGAGCACAGGCAGGCCAGGCGGCAGTCACGCTCGAGCGCAAACACGCCGGATCGGCCCGCGATGACGTCCACCGCGGTTTCCCGCACGGCGCGGCTCTGGCGGACCGCGAACAGGGCCGGGGCAAGCAGGACTTCGACTACCCGGGCGGTCCAGTGCAGGCGCACGAGGGCGGGCCCCAGGGTCGAACGCAGCCGCGCGTCGTAGGGCCGCAGGTCGGCCAGCCGACGATCGCCGAACGCCTCGATGGTCTGCGCGGCCACGATGCCCGACAGCATGGCGTACGAGATGCCCTCGCCGAAGAGTGGGTCGGCGGTGGCGGCGGAATCGCCGGCCAACACGACGCGCGGGCTCGACACGCGGCCTCGCCGAAGCCCCTGCGGAATCCAGTGTCCCGCCATGTGTCCCGCCGTGGGGTCGAGCTCGAGCGATCGCGCGAAACGCGCCAGGTCGGCCCTGAGGGTGCGGCGCCGGTTGGCTCGGTACGAGCCAATCCCCACGCTCGCGTGATCGCCCTTCGGGAAGTACCAGGCGTAGCCGCCCGGAAGGGCGAACTCGAGCACCGCAGTGTCCGGCGCCACCGCCGGCGAGAACGGCAGGTCGACTTCCAGCGCCAGCGCCAGGCGCCGCGCCGGACCGCCCAGACCCACCCGTCGCGCCAGGCGGCTCGGCTCGCCGTCGGCGAGCACCACCGTATCCGCGCGCAGGCGCTCAGTCGGGGTGGTCACCAGCGCCCCGAACGCATCCTCCGCGAGATCGAGGGCAGGGGTGCCGTCCCGGATCTCCGCGCCGACGGTGGCGGCAGCCTCCACGAGCGCGAAATCGAACTGCGCTCGCTCGACCATAGCGATACGCGCAGCCGGGGCGACGAGTCGGATGGGCGCGATGCCGGGGGCTCGCAGCTCGCTGCGCTCCACAAGACGGTCCACGGTCGCCAGCGCGGCCCGCGGCGCGAGCTGTTGCGCCTTCGGGGTGAGGCCCCCGCCACAAATCTTGGGCCGGGGGAGCCGCCGCGCCTCCAGGAGGACCACGCGCAGACCATGGGCGGCCATGGTCCGCGCCGCGGTGGCGCCGGCGGGGCCACCCCCCACCACGATCGCGTCGGGTTGGCGAGGCATGGGAGGGCCTACGGTCGCGCCGTCGCGTCGTCCGGCGTCAGGCGCGCGAAGAAGTCCGGGTCCTCGCCGTACTGCTCCTGGCAGGCCGAGCTGCAGAAGAAGATTGTGCGGCCTGCCTG
The DNA here is from genome assembly GCA_021786915.1 of Chloroflexota bacterium. The sequence continues at coordinate 5,469 of JAJYMP010000198.1, read as the reverse complement.
GCTCGCGCTGGCGGCGGCGAGCTCGCGGGGAAAGCGCATGCGGCACACGGGATCGAAGACCAGGTCACCGCGAGTATCCGGCACCGGGTGAGGGTGCCGTCGGCCAGTCGAGAGATGCTTCATGCTCGCAGCGTGGCCCCTCGATGTGAGGCCCCGGTGAGATCTCGCTGTGAACACCGCGGAAGAGAGAGCCACACGATCGCTATCGCGCGCGGCGCGGCCCCCACGTCGCGATTCCCGGGCACAGGGGCCGCGCACAGGCCCCCACGCCCCTTCTTCTCGTGGACTCAGCTCACGTTCAGGCACGGCTCACCGTGTCGGCCCAGCCTCGAGCCGAGGATGATCGGCCGGCACACGTCGGTTTCGAGCGCCTGCGAAGGGGCCAGGATCATGTCGAAGGAAGCCAACTCCGGGGGGCGCGCGCTCCCGGCCGGCGCGTCCCCGGCGTCCAGGCAGGCCGGCCCTGGTCCGCGGATCATCGTCCACACCGGCAAGGGCGGCGTGGGCAAGACGAGCGTGGCGGCCGCGACGGCGCTGCTCGCGGCCGAGCGGGGCTACCGCACCGTGGTGCTCTCGACCGATGCAGCGCACAGCCTGGCCGATGCCTTCGACCGCCCGCTGGGGCCCGAGCCGGTGCCGGTGGCACCCAACCTCTGGGCCCAGGAATCGGACATCTACTACAACCTCGCGACCTACTGGGGCGTGATCCAGGAGTACGTGGCGCGGGTCTTCGCCTGGCGCGGCCTCGATGAGGTGGTGGCGGACGAGATGGCCGTGCTGCCGGGCATGGAGGAGGTCGCGAACCTCCTCTGGATCGCCGAGCACCGCGACCGCGGCCGGTACGACGTGATCGTGGTGGATGCCGCGCCGACCGGCGAGACACTGCGGCTTCTTGCCCTTCCGGAGGCGCTCCGCTGGTGGATGGAGAAGGTCTACCCGGCCGCGCGGCGCGTGGCACAGCTGACCGGCCCGCTAGTCGGTCGGGTCGTGGGCATGCCCATGCCGGAGGACCGCGTGTACGCGGCCGGCGAGGACCTCATCCGGCGGGTCGACCACGTGCAGCGGCTCCTCTCCGATCCGGACGCGGCCTCGGTCCGGGTCGTCCTCAACCTCGAACGGATGGTCATCAAGGAGGCACAGCGCTCCTTCACGTACCTGCATCTCTACGGCTACCCCACCGACCTGGTCCTCTGCAACCGGGTCCTGCCGGCGCAAGCAGGGGACTTCCTCGAGACGTGGGCGGCGGCGCAGCGCGACTACCGCCAGCTGGTCGACGAGGCATTCGCCCCCGTCCCGCTGCGCGAGGCGCCGTTCTTCGAGCGCGAGGTGGTCGGCCTCGACATGCTTCGCCGCCTCGGCCAGGCGATCTTCGGAGACGCCGACCCGACCGCCGTCTACCATCGTGGGCGGCCGTACGCGATCGCGCGCAACGGTCCCGAAGTCGAACTCAGCGTCCAGCTGCCGTTCGCGGTCCGGGGAGAAGTGGACCTCGCCCGGGTCGGCGATGAGCTGGTGCTCCAGATCGGCGGCTGGCGGCGCAACCTCGTGCTGCCGCGGCTCGTCGCCGACGCGCCAGTCGCGCGAGCCGGGCTCGACGATCACACGCTGCGGATCCGCTTCGCGATCCCTCCACGTCAGCGCCGGTGAGCCAGCGCCGGGCGCACTGGCTCATGGTCATCGCGGGGCAGAGCGCTCGGTCACACGGGCTCCTGCCCACCCGCGATCCGGCTGTCCGGCGCGGGCAGGGCGGGAGGGCCCACCACGACCACGGCGACATGAGGACCGGGGCCAGCCCAGCGCTGGAACGTGCGCACTCCCGGCCACGCCCTCGCCTCCTGCTCCGGGATCAATCGCACGCCCCAGAAACGCCAGACCCTGCGGAGCACCGACGCGCGCAGCCTCGACCCATCGAGCTCGAACCAGCACACCAGGCGGCCGTCGGGCCGTAGCCGTTGGCGCGCGGCTGCCACCAGCGCACCCGGCGCGGGAAGGTGCTCGAGCGCCCAGGCCGACACGACCAGGTCGTAGGGACCCTCGGGCAGCGAAACCCGGCGGAGGTCGCGCCGTTCCAGCCGGACGCCGGCGAGATGGCCGTGCTTGGCGCGGGCCCGTCCCAGCATGGCTGCCGAGGGATCGACTCCAGTGTAGGTGCCCACCGCGGCGGCCCTCCCCCGCAGCCGGTCGAGCACCGCGCCGGTCCCGCAACCCAGGTCCAGCACGTCGCCGCCGGTCGGCACAGCCGAAGTGATGAGCGCATCAAGCTCTTGGCCCGCATCGGGGTACAGCCATCTGTGCCAGATCGGGCTCAGCGTGTCGTAGACGGGCGCCGCGGCCCGGTAGAGCGTTTCCGGTTCGACCGGGGCTCGGTCGAGCAGCGCGAGGCCGAGGCCGAGCTCCGCAGCGGCGAGGCGTCGCCTGCCGTACCGGCGCCCATGCCGACGTCGCGCGCCAGCCAGGCATCGCAGCCCGTCTCCTGCCAGTACAAAGCCCGCGGCCCGGAGCAGCGGTCGGAGGGGCTGGCCAAAGAGAAGTCCTCCCGGCTTCGATCGCGTCGACGCCGACCTCCCGGCCCGGAGGGATCGGCGTTCCGACGGATCTCCTACGCCAGCGTAGTATATGAGGGCCTCCAAGGAGCTCGGCATGGAATCATCCGATCGGCGCGTCCCCTCCCCGACCGACAGGGCGATCGCGGAACCGATCATCGTCGCCAACGACTTCTGGTCGTCGTCGAACCCCGCCGCCTACGGCGGTGGGCGGACGCCGTCGATCACGCACCTCCACGAGCTGGAGGCTGAGGGCCTCCGCGGCGACAACGCCCGCTGGACGCAGCTCGACGTCATCCCGGCCAAGGCCGACGTGATGCTGGACCTGCTGCGCGCCAACAGCCTCTGGCCGCTGCTGTCGGGCCTCGCGTGCTGCGCGATCGAGATGATGTCCGCGGCTTGCAGCAAAGAGGACATGGACCGCTTCAGCATGTTCCCGTTTCGCGCCAGCCCCCGGCAGGCGGACGTCCTGATCGTGGCCGGGACCCTCACCACCAAGATGGCCGGACCACTCCTGCGGCTGTGGGAGGAGATGCCAGAGCCCAAGTGGTGCGTCGCCATGGGAGACTGTACCGTCTCAGGCGGGCGGTACAAGCGCTCGTACAGCGTCGTCCAGGGGATCGACCGGATCATGCCGGTCGACGTATACGTGCCGGGCTGCCCGCCACGACCCGAGGGGCTGATCTACGGGATGATGAAGCTCCAGCAGCTGATCGTGGCGCGCCGGGGGCACTGGGCGGAGCGCGCGGTCGGGCCTCGGCCGCCCCACCGCTGGGATGGGATGGACGAGCGTGCGGCAAGCGCCAGCCGGTAGGACGGCCGCGCACTCTCAGGCTTGGCTCAGGCGCCTCTCAGTCGCGACGGACACACTGTCCACCCAGCCGACCGCAGGCGCTGGCTGAGCCCGTGCGACGTTTGGTGTCTCGGGGGAGATACCCCACGGGGTATGAAGGAGCGGACGCGAGATGACCTCTGAGACCACGCCCATCACGCATGTCCGCTTTCCCGTCGAGGGGATGACGTGCGCCTCGTGCGTCAACCGGATCGAGAGGTACCTCCGTAAGGTCGACGGTGTCGAGCAGGCGCAGGTCAACCTCGCCACGGAGACGGCCTCGATCCGATACGACGCGGGCCGGGTAACGCTTGCCGACCTCGGTAGGGCGGTCGAGGCAGCGGGCTACGAGCCACGGCTCGACCGCGCCGAGGGAGGCGCGCGCGCGACGCAGACGGCAGCGGCCACCGGTCCCCGCACGGTCGTCCTGGCGGTCGAGGGGATGACGTGTGCCTCGTGCGTGAACCGAATCGAGCGGTACCTCCGGAAGGTCGAGGACGTCGAGCAGGCGACGGTGAACCTCGCGACCGAGCGCGCGACGATCGTCTCCCCGAGCACCGTCGGAGTCGACCAGCTCATCGCCGCTGTCGTCGCCGCCGGCTATGAGGCGCGGCCGATCGACGCATCGAGCGATGCGGCGTCGGTTGGCTCCGGGCGCGCTCTGCAGGAGAAGACGGCCACGGTTGCTCCCGCCTCGCCCGCCGCCGAGGAACCCACGTTCGCGCAGCGCCACCTGGCGGAGACGCGCCGGCGGCTCATCGTCGCGGCCATCCTCACGGCTCCGCTCATCCTCGCGCTCGCATCGATGACGATCGCGCCGTTCCTGCCGCACTTCCTGTACAACCCCTGGCTCGAGCTCGTGCTCGCCACGCCGGTCCAGTTCTACGCCGGCCGTGGCTTCTACGCCGGCGCGTGGAAGGTGGCACGGCACCGCGCGACCGACATGAACACGCTCATCGCGGTGGGCACCTCGGCCGCGTACGCGTACAGCGTGGCCGCGATCCTCTTCCCCGGGTTCTTCCAGGCGGCCGGGATCGCGAAGGGCAGTGAGCCGCCCCTCTACTTCGACACCTCGTCGGCGATCATCACGCTCATCCTGCTCGGGCGCTTCCTCGAGGCGCGGGCGCGCAGCCATACGTCGGACGCGATCAAGAAGCTCATCGGGCTCCAGCCCCGTACCGCGCGCGTCGTGCGGGACGGCGTCGAGTACGACGTCGCGATCGAAGCGGTCGCGGTCGGCGACGTGGTGCGCGTGCGCCCCGGCGAGAAGGTGCCCGTGGACGGCACCGTCCGCGACGGGCTCTCGAGCGTCGATGAGAGCATGGTCACCGGCGAGAGCATGCCGGTCACGAAGGCCGCCGGGGACGAGGTCATCGGCGGGACCATGAACGGCTCGGGGAGCTTCTCGTTCGAAGCGCGCCGCGTCGGCCGGGACACCGTCCTCGCCCAGATCGTGCGGCTGGTCCAGGACGCACAGGGCAGCAAGGCGCCGATCCAGCGCCTCGCGGACGCCGTGACCGGGTACTTCGTGCCGGCCGTGCTCCTGATCGCGGCCGCGACGTTCGTCGTCTGGTTCGTCGTGGGCCCGCAGCCCGCGTTCAACCTGGCCCTCCTCAACATGGTCGCGGTGCTGATCATCGCCTGCCCCTGCGCGCTCGGTCTGGCGACCCCGACCTCGATCATGGTGGGGACGGGGAAGGGCGCCGAGAACGGCGTCCTGTTCCGGAACGCGGAGGCCCTCGAGCGGCTCCACCAGGTGCGGTCGATCGTCCTCGACAAGACGGGGACCCTCACCGAGGGCCGGCCGCGCGTCACCGACGTGGTCCGCGCCGACGGGGCGCCCGACGCATCCGAGATCCTGCGCCTGGCGGCGGCATCGGAGCGCGGCTCCGAGCACCCCCTCGGCGAGGCCATCGTCCGGTTCGCCGACGAGGAGCGCGGGCTCGCGATCCCGGAGGCGGATGCCTTCGAGTCGACCAGCGGCCAGGGGATCCGGGCGCGGGTCGACGGACACGGCGTCCTCGTGGGCCGTGCCGGGCACCTGCAGGGGGCTGGCGTCGATCCCGACCCGCTGCGGGAGGCTTCGGAGATCGG
>JAJYMP010000090.1 GCA_021786915.1 Chloroflexota bacterium | reverse complement strand
CATGACCCAGGGTGGTCCGGCCCGAGCGACGACCTCCCTCGTCTACTACCTCTTCGAGAATGGCTTCGAGTGGTTCAAGATGGGCTATGCCGCGGCCATCGCCTGGTACCTGTTCGCCATCCTCATGATCGTGACCCTCGTTCAGTGGCTCATGGCCCGGCGCTGGGTCTTCTATGAGTAGCCGCCTGTCGCGCCCTCAGGCGCTGGCCCTCTACCTGGTCCTCGGCCTCGGCGGCATCGTCATGCTCATGCCACTGATCTGGATGGTGAGCACCGCTGCCAAGGACGTCAGCCAGGCGTTCCGGTACCCGCCCGAGCTGGTCAGCCGCCCGCCGCATCTGACCGAGAACCTCGGCCAGTTGCTGGGCATCATGCCCTTCCTGCAGCAGTTCGCGAACAGCCTGCTCGTTACTGTCGCGATCACGTTCGGTCAGCTGTGGAGCTGCTCGTTCGGCGCCTACGCATTCGCTCGCTTGCGCTTCCGTGGCCGTGACGCGCTCTTCCTGCTGTACCTCGCGACGATGATGGTGCCGCTCCAGGTGACCATCATTCCGCTCTTCCTCATGATGCGCACGCTGGGCTGGCTCGATAACTACCCGTCCCTCATCGTCCCCTTCCTCTTCAGCGCGTACGGGACGTTCCTGCTCCGCCAGTTCTTCCTGACGATCCCTCACGAGCTGGAGGAGGCCGCCCAGCTGGACGGCGCGAGCTTCTTCACCATCTACCGGCGCATCATCCTGCCCCTGTCCGGGCCCGCGTTGGCCACGCTGGGAAGCTTCACCTTCATCTGGGCCTGGAACGAGTTCCTCTGGCCGCTGATCGCCATCAACTCGCCGGAGCGGATGACGCTCACGGTGGGCCTCTCCACCTTGCAAGGTCTGTACACCACCCAGTGGCCACTCCTGATGGCCGGCGCACTGGTCGCGGTCATCCCCTCGCTGATCGTCTTCCTGAGCCTCCAGCGCTTCTTCGTCGCGGGCATCGCGACGAGCGGTCTGCGCCGTTGACTCGCTCGCACGTGACCCCGACCGCATCGCAGACGTCCGCCATGGTCGGCTGCCACGATCGTGGCGACACCTTCGAGTTGAGCGCCGCAGGGGCCCGCCTGGTGCTGACCAGGTCGCCCCTGTCGCTTCGGTTGCTGCGCGACGACGCCCTGATCCTGGAGAGCGGTCCCGGCTTCGGCACCGGACGCGTGGATGATCACGAGGTGCGGGCAACCGGCGTGGCCCGGGCCCGGTGCGAGGCCACCACGCTTTACGCGACGTGCGCCACCAGCCGACCCGACCTCAGCATCGAGCTGACCGTGACGGCCGAGCCCGACGGGTTCGCCCTGCGCTGGCAGGCTCCGTCAGGGGGGCCGCTCGCCGAGTGGGGCGACGCGTACCGGCTGGTCTCGTCCGGCGAGTGGTTCGGCGGGGGAGGGCTGCGTGACCAGCCCTGGCCGCTCTCACGAGGGCGCCTCGTGGCCGACCCCTTCGGCCCCGAGGACCTGCCGCCTCGCCCGCTTCTTGGTGTCCAGACTCCGTTCTGGCTGACCTCGCGCGGCGTCGGGATCCTGGCCGACGACGGCGTTCGGCTGCGCCACAGCCTGAACGACGGCGACGGGTGCTGGCGGCTGAAGGCGCTGGGGAGCGACCACTTCTCATATCGGATCCTCGTGGGTCGCGACGCACCGTCCGTCCATGGCGCGTTCGTCAGCCGGGTCGGACATCCCGCCCACGTGCCGCCCGGACTCCTGTTCGAGCGACCGATCTGGACGACATGGACCAGGTACAAGACCCGCGCGACCCAGGCGACGATTCTCGACTTCGCCCGCGAGATCGTGGCCCACGGCTACCCGCGCTCGGTGCTCGAGATCGACGACCGCTGGCAGGTCTGCTACGGCGACAGCGAGTTCGACCCGGGCAAGTTCCCCGATCCAGGTGGGATGGTGCGCGGGCTGCACGACCTGGGTTTCGCGGTGACGCTCTGGGTGATGCCGTTCGTCTCCCGTCAGGCGGCCCGCTTTGGGGAAGCGCGCGCTCGAGGCTTCCTCGTCCGCGATCCGGACGGCGCACCGGCCGTCGTTCGCTGGTGGCAGGGACGGGCGGCCCTGCTCGACGTAAGCAACCCGGAGGCGCTGGCCTGGTTCGCCGATGGCCTGACCGAGCTGCAAAGCCGATTCGATGTGGACGGCTTCAAGTTCGACGCCGGCGAGGCCTCCTTCTTCCCGCGTCGCGGCCTCACCCATGGCGGGATCGACGGCAACGAGTACACGCGCCGCTACGTCGACTTCGTGGGTGCCCGCTTCCCGCTGAGCGAAGTCCGCGCCGCATGGTTCAACCAGGCCGCTCCGGTGCTCGTCCGGCAGTTCGACAAGGCGAGTCGGTGGGATACCCGCAACGGGCTGCGCACCCTCATCCCCCAGGCGCTCACGTTCTCGCTCACCGGCTACCCGTTCATCCTGCCGGACATCATCGGCGGCAACCAGTATCTGGCCGACCGCGCAAGCGCCGAGCTGCTCATCCGCTGGACGCAGGTGACGGCCCTGCTGCCCACGATGCAGTTCTCGCTTGCGCCCTGGGATTATGGCCCGCGCGCGGACGCCCTCTGCCGGGACTACGCTCGGCTCCATACCGAGTTCGCCCCGACGATCCTGGACCTGGCGGCCGCCACCGCCCGCACCGGCGAGCCCATCATCCGCCCCGTCTTCTGGGCCGAACCGGGCGCTGCGGCGGCCTACGGGGTGGACGACGAGTTCCTGCTCGGCGATCGCTACCTCGTGGCTCCCGTCGTCCAGCGCGGGGCGAAGGAACGCGACGTCTATCTGCCCGCCGGTACGTGGGCCGATCACTGGACCGGTCGGTCGTTCGACGGCCCAGCGACACTCACGCGCTACCCCGCGCCGCTGGAGCGTCTGCTCCTCTTCGAGCGGGACGCGGACTAGGGCGCCCCCTCACCGCCCGGAGCAACAGCCACGGAACTCCCGCCTCGCCCATCCGAACTCCAAGACCAGCCGGTCGCCGCGTGGCCCGAGCCCATCGTCGTCCCGACGTACCCGGTCATGCCCCCCGACCGCAACCCGATGTTCCTCGAGAAGCGCGTCTACCAGGGAAGCAGCGGGCGCGTCTACCCGAACCCATTCACGGATCGGGTTTCGTCCGAGAAGGTGGACCGCAGCTGGCAGGCCATCCACCTCGAGAACGAGTACCTCCGACTGATGATCCTGCCCGAGATCGGCGGGCGGATCCACGTCGGGCTCGACCGGACGAACGGATACGACTTCTTCTACCGCCAGTCCGTCATCAAGCCCGCCTTGGTCGGCCTTCTCGGTCCATGGGTTTCGGGCGGCGTTGAGTTCAACTGGCCGCAACACCACCGTCCCTCGACATTCATGCCGGCCGACTGGGCGATCGAGGCGCTCCCAGATGGTGGGCGCACGGTCTGGCTCTCCGAACATGAGCCGATGAACCGGATGAAGGGGATGCACGGCGTCACCGTCAGGCCCGGCTCGGCCGTGGTCGAGGTTCGGGTTCGGCTGACCAACCGCACACCACTGATCCAGACGTTCCTGTGGTGGGCGAATGTCGCCGTCGCCGTCCACGACCGCTACCAGTCGTTCTTCCCGCCCGACGTCACCTGCATCGCCGACCACGCGAAGCGGGCGACGTCGACATTCCCGGTCTCGCGCGGCGTCTACTACGGCGTCGACTACGGCGCCCGTCCGCCGGAGGAGGCGGACCTGTCGTGGTACCGGAACATCCCGGTCCCGACCTCGTACATGGCGATGGGCACGAGCGACGACTTCTTCGGCGGCTACGACTGGGCCGCGGAAGCCGGGCTCGTCCACGTGGCCGACCACCGCATCTCACCCGGCAAGAAGCAGTGGACGTGGGGGAACCACGAGTTTGGCCACGCGTGGGACCGCGAGCTGTCCGACGACGGCCGCCCGTACATCGAGCTGATGGCCGGCGTCTTCACCGACAACCAGCCGGACTTCTCGTTCCTTCATCCGTACGAGACGCGAACATTCCGCCAATGCTGGTATCCAATCCAGCGGATCGGCCCGGCCTCACGGGCGAACCTCGAGGCGGCCCTGAGTCTGCGTGTCGTCGATGGAGCGGCCCACGTGGGTGTCTGTGTCACCGCCGCGACGCCGGCTGCTCGGGTTGCCCTCGAACGGCGCCGGACTGACGGCGAACCCGCGCTGCTGCTTCTGGAGCGGACGGCCGATCTGCGGCCCGGCGAGCCGTACCTTGACGTCGTCGAGCTGCCGCCCGGTGCAGCGGAGACGGAGCTGCGGTTCACGGTCAGCTCGCGTGACGGCCGGGAGGTCATTGCCTACGCGCCGGCCAGCCAGCCAGAGCAAGAGGCTCCGCATCCGGCCCGCGAGCCGCCGCTCCCCGAGGCCGTCGCCACCACAGAGGAGCTCTACCTCACGGGACTTCATCTCGAGCAGTACCGGCATGCGACTCGCGCACCCGAGGCGTATTGGCGTGAGGCACTTCGTCGCGAGCCAGGCGACAGCCGCTCCAATGCCGCGCTCGGTCGCTGGCACCTGCGGCGGGGCGAGTTTGTGGCCGCCGAGCGGTGCGTCCGCCGGGCGGTCGAGAGCCTCACTCGGCGCAACCCGAATCCGGACAATGGCGAGCCGTCTTACGTCCTCGGACAGACGCTCGAGGCGCAGGGCCAACTTGTCGAAGCGGAGGAGGCATACGCCAAGGCAACCTGGAACGCTCCATGGCGTCCGGCCGGGCATTACGCGCTCGCCCGTGTCGCCGGGCGGCGCGGAGATCTTCGGCGGGCGCTCGAGCAGGTCGATCTGGCGCTCGCCGCGGGAGGCGATCACGCCGCCGCCCGAGCCCTCAAGGCTGCCCTCCTCCGCGTCAGTGGGCGCGCGGACGAGGCGCGGGGGGTCATCGACGAGGCCCTTGCTCTC
>JAJYMP010000298.1 GCA_021786915.1 Chloroflexota bacterium | reverse complement strand
CTGGACGACAAGATCGAGCTGAACCGGCGGATGAACGAGACCCTGGAGGCGATCGCGCGGGCCCTCTTCAAGTCCTGGTTCGTCGACTTCGACCCCGTCCGCGCCAAGTCCGAAGGCCGCAACCCCGGCCTGCCGCCGCACCTCGCCGACCTGTTCCCGGATTCCTTCGAAGACTCGGAATTGGGCGAGATTCCGGCGAGGTGGCGGGTCGGTTCGGTAGACGATGAGTTCAGCCTGACGATGGGACAGTCTCCGCCTGGCGACACATACAACTTGGCAGGTGATGGGGTGCCCTTCTACCAAGGGCGTGCGGACTTCGGCTTGCGTTTTCCGACGCGGCGCGTTTTCTGCTCCGCTCCAACCCGGTTCGCGAAGGCTGGAGACACGCTCGTCAGCGTCCGGGCGCCCGTCGGCGACGTCAACATGGCGTCAGAGGACTGCGCCATCGGGCGCGGCCTATCAGCCGTCCGCCACTATACAGGCAGCCGTTCGTATTCCTATCGGTTCATGCACTCGATCGCGAACGTTTTCGCTCAGTTCGAGGCCGATGGAACGGTCTTCGGCTCAATCGGAAAGAGGGGCTTTCACGCGATCCCTTGCGTCATGCCGCCCCGCGACCTTGTCCTGGCCTACGAGATGCTTGTATTGCCATTCGACGATCGCGTCGAGGTCAACGAACGGGAAACCGGCGCGCTCGCCGCCCTTCGCGACACTTTGCTGCCGAAGCTCATCTCTGGCGAGGTGCGTGCCGACGCCGTATGGGGGACGACGGCGCCGTGACTGTCAGGATTACCCGGATCCAAAGGATCCGTGACGGCCATACGCTCAGGACCTTGGTTTGGCCCAACGGCTGTCGGGAGTTCGCGCCATTGAGCAGTCGTTCCTCGACCATAGCAGCGCCGCCACAGTGAGCGAGGCGAGGCAGAGCTCCTGGCTCACGGACGAGTCCTTGGATCTGGCCGTCTCCGATGCCTTCGACGTCTCGGCCTTTGTCGATCGTCTCGCGGACCTTGTGGAAGCGGGAGACCCGCCCTTCACGGTTTCGCTCTCGGGTTCCTGGGGCCTTGGGAAGTCGACCGTCGCGGAGGGGCTCATGGCCCGCGTGAAGTCGCGCGGAATCCCGGGCGTCCTCATCGATGCCTGGACCGAGGACGTTGAGCATCTCCGGCGGACACTCGCGATTGCCGTCGGCGCAGAGTTGCGAGGCGGGCCAGAACATCGTGAGGCAGTGGCGGACGAGATCGACGCCGCGGTCCACCTCAGCCGAACCGAGACGCTGCCACCGAAGCCGGAGCTGCGGCTCTTGGAGTCGCTCCGCGACATGCGGAGGCGGCCCGAGGTCTTTGTTTGGCTCGTTGCGGTCGATCTCTCGTTCCTTTTCCTGACCCTGGCTTCGGCCGCCTGGTTCCCGGCTGCCACCGGCGCCTTCAGCACGGTCCTCGGTGCGAGCCTTGTGTTCACTGCGCTTCAGACTGGGCTGTTCATCCGGATCGAAGCAGCATCACAGAGTCGAGCCCCAGCCCACGAGTCCGTGGAGACGGCGAAGCGCTTCAGCGCGCTCGTGACGAATGGGGGTGACGAGACACCAGAGAAGGTCCTCGTCGTCGTCGACAACCTCGACCGGCTTCAGGGCAGCGATGCCTTGCGGGCGCTGGCAGAGATTCGAGCTCTCGTTGAGATCAAAGGCAGCCGCGCGATCTTCCTGATCCCGATCGATCGGGCGGCACTTGCCAGACACATCGAGCCGAGTCTCGGCCCCAATCACGCCGAGAGCGCACGGTCCAGCGCTGACCCGGCTCAGGCCGATGGTCTCGCAGCGAAGGACTACCTTGAGAAGTTCTTCAACCTCGACCTCCTGCTAACGAGGCCGGAGGTGCTCGATCTTCGTCAGTGGGCGCTGGACGAAGCCCGGAAGGTGCTGCCCGCAAGTGACGAAACGGACCTGGTCACCGCGGTCCAGGTCGTCGCGTCCGCTGCAAATGGCTCGCCGCGGTCCGTGAAGCGGATCATCAACGGCGTCTCGTCGCGAAACCGACTGATCGACCCGAAGTTCGCACCGGTTCCTTCGCTGACACAACTCGCCCTTGTCGAGGGGCTGCTTACCCAGTACCCGGAAGTCATCTCATGGCTGGGACGGGATCCGCGCGAGTTCATCGCCTACCGCGCCGGCGTGGCCGACGAGGCGGCCACACCCGATCCGTCGCCTCCCCTGACGCTGGAGCGTGAGCAGCAACTTCGGAGCTACCTGTTTGCGAACTCCGAGATCATTCTGACGGCAACCCTGATACGAACGGTCATGTCGCTCCGCCAGGACCGCGTGTGGCAGGGGGTCTCCGATCCCGGCCCTATCCAGGATGCGCTCGACATCGGCCAGCCTGAGGCCTTACGGTCCGCGATCGACGTGATCGACGTAGACGAACGCGCACTTGCGGTCCGGCGGTCGGTCAGCTACATCGAGCGGAGTGTCCCGAGGTTTCCTCGGGATGCCGTCACCAACCTCGTCGCTATCGGAGACATCATCAGTGAGTATCCTGACGCCGCCAAGGTTATGCACCCGATGGCGGTCCAAGCGTTCAGGGCCGCCGATGACACCAACCGCCGACGGATCACGCGCCCACTCGCGAGTTTCCTGCTGGGGGCTGGATATGCTCATCCTCAGCTTGCCGACCTGGCGACCAAGTTCGGCACGACCCTCGCAAGCGCCAACGCTCAGACCGAGGTGACTGAGGGCCTGGTCTGGGCGATCCGGGAGGCGGGGCCGCATCTGGCGGACGACCAGATCGCCGTCGCGCGCGAGGCCCTGAAAGGCATCGACGACGACCTGCTGGCGCCGCTGTTCGAGGCGCCCGTTGATCGCCGGCTCGTCGAAGGACCAGTCGCGGCGCTGTACCTGGGCCGCCTGACCGCGTGGGATGCCACGTCGGACCAAGCCCCGATTCAGAGAGCTATCGAGCGTCTCCAGGCACTCGTCGACGCCGGCTGGAACGACCCCACATCGATGCGTCAGATTGCCGCGCGCGCGACCACGCAGATCCCGAGTCTGCCGGATGATGGGGAGCGTCACCGCTCGCTCGACGGCATCGTGACGCTCGTGCGGTCAGCACCCGCGGGCGATGAGGTCGACCAGCTGGCGACGTCGCTGGTCGGCGCTCCAGGCTCGTTTGATCCTCCGTCGCGCGTAGCGTCGCTGCTCTACCTGCCGGTGCGTGCCGCTGCGAAGCCCACGATCGATACGGGGATCACTACATGGCTGCGATCTGTAAGGCCCGACTTCGCCGAGCGCCTGGTTATCGGTCATCGGGACGCCCTCATCGGCTTCGGCTACGACGTGACCCCAGTCCTCACGAGCCGATGGGTCGGAGGTGAGGGGAGGCAATGGGCAGAGTTGGCCGCAGAACTCGCTTCTGGAGCCGATCCAGAGCTGCTCACGACATCGCTCGCAGGAACGTCCGATGCCACGTATCCAGGTCTTGTGGCCGAGGCCGCCGGGATCGCTGAGGCACGGAAGGACCTTTCAGCCGCCGAGGCGCTGTCGGCGGACATCGTGGTCCGGTGCGAAACGCTGCCGGCAGCGACGCTGGAGAACCTGGGCGATACCTTGACGTCCCTCCGGCGAACCGGGGCGGACCTGTCCTCGATCATCGCCGCGCTTGAGACACGGATCGGGACGGACCCGGCGGTCGGACCTTTGACGCACTCGGTTCGCCGTCTGCATGAACACGGGATCAAGGAGATGCGCCGCCTGTCGAAGCCGCTCGCCGCGCGCGGCTCAGCGGCAGGAGGTGTGGAGCTCAAGGACACCGAATGGCTCGTGCGGAGCTCCGGTGGCACCAGCGAGGCACGGCACGTCCTGATCCGGGCGATCGAGTCGGGCTCCATCGCACAGGTGTGCCCGGTCGTCGATGCGGTGGCGGACCCACTGCACAGGCACGCGGAGGTGCGGCTCGCGCTCACGCGACGCGCGAGCTCGGGCGTCAGTGAGGAGGAAGCCACGATGCTGCTCAACTCCGCGCTGCCGTGGAAGATGCCTGGCGCCGCAGACCTCCTGGATTACCGGCACGCGCTCACCGAGGTCGCGAAGCAATGGCCGTCGACGACTGACCTCGTGAACCGACTTCAGTAGGTGTCTGCGCTGGTGTCCATCCAATTGTCGGCGCTCGGTTTGGGGAGTTTCACAGGAGTTTAGTAGCGCCGACACGATTGACGTCTTACTAAACTGCGATCAAACTCCGGACCGTGGCCACGCTCGCCGATCTTCCCACGATCCTCGGTGCGATCCATGCCGGCCAGCGGGCGGCGAGCTTCGAATCGCGCGTCCTGGAGTTCAAGCGAGAGAAGGCAACCCCCGAGGAGACCGAGCGCGATGTCGCCGAGGCGGCCACCTGTCTTGCCAACGGCATCGGTGGCATCGTCGTCGTCGGCGTGGCTGACCGCACGGCCGGTCCGGCTGCGCTCATGGGCACAGAGCTTGACCCGGACCGGCTCCGCAAGACGATTCACGCGACGACCCAGCCGAACCTGCTGGTCGAGGTCGAGGCGCAGACGCACTTCGGGGTTCAGCTCCTCGTGGTCCGCGTCCCGGAGGGGATCGAGGTCTACGCGGACCGCAAGGGCCGGGCGTACCGGCGGATCAACGACGACTGCCAGCCGATGTCACCGTCCGAAGTCGCTCGTCTCCGCGAAGACCGACTGGGCGTGGACTGGTCCGCGAAGCGCTCGGATCGCCGGCTCGATGAGATCTCACCCCTCGCGATGGCAACGCTCAGGGCGACCTTGGCCGGCCTGCCCGACGAGCGTCGGGAGCATGCTCAGCGCAGTGACCTCGACCTCCTGCGCCTGCTCGGCCTGCTCGAGGACGGGATGCTGAACCACGCTGGCGAGCTCCTGCTGACGGCGGCAACAGCCGGCAATCCACGGATCGCCTATCAGTTCCGG
>JAJYMP010000018.1 GCA_021786915.1 Chloroflexota bacterium | reverse complement strand
GTCGTTATCGCTCACGTCCTGCAAGCCCTGTCCGTCGGTCGGCGGCGTTACACCGTTACGCTCGAGCTCCTCGGGGGACGGCAGGCCGCCGCCCTCGGGGAGTGGGTCGCCGACGGTAAGGCGGGCCGGTCTCCCTCGGCGATCCTCGGCATTCACGAGGAATCCCGACGCGGTGGCGGCCCGGGCGCGACGGGAGGCCGCCATCTTGTTGATGCCGAGCGTCTTCGCGAGCGCCGTCACGCTGGCGGGTTCGCCACTGTTCTCCTTGACGAGCGCGGCGACGGCCTCGACGGTGGCTCGGATCCGCTGCGAGGCACCCGTCGTGCTGGCCACGTACGCGTCGGCCACGAGCGCGTAGACCGCCGCGTAGTCGGCCACCTCGGCCACCAGGCGGCCCTCGGCGTCGACGCGGCGCCGACGGTGGCGGAGGATCGCGACGGCCTTTACGAGGGCGAGCAGGCGGCTGTAGTCGCGCAGGATCCGGGAGGCGACCGGGTTCTTCCCGATCGCCATGGCGAGCTCGTTCGCGAATGGCACGACGACGTCCCAGGGGACGCGCACGCCGAGCAGCTCCTGGTAGGCGACAAGCGCGTCGAGTTCGGGCAGATCCGGTGGCCCCTCGAGCTCGAGGCGAGCCTGCGCGGCGAGCGCCTGCGCCAGCTGCTGCTGATCGTCGGGCACCTCGATGATGAACAGGCGCGAGTCGAGCTGCGGCCCGAGTCGCCGCACGGCGGTGGTGAGGAGCACGGTCGGCCCGGGTTTCGTGACCTCACGAACGACGAAGTCCCCACTGGTCGGGTCGCGCACGGTGACCTTGTAGTGCAGGGAGCCGTCCTGCAGCAGCGCCCGGATCGCCGAGGCGGCCGGATTGTCCTCGCCGGCTGGCAGCGAGTCGGCCTCGCCGAAGACGATCACGCGGTGGTCGAGCGGCGCGTCGTCGTAGATGAGGACCCGGGGCGAGCCGGCGTCGATCACGTGGTAGGCGGACGCGGGGAGGAGCAGCAGGACGAGCGCGATGATGTACGTCTTGCCGCTGGAGGGTGTGCCCACGAGCAGCACGTGGGCGGGCATGGCCCCCAAGCGGTGGCGCAGCAGGCGCGTGGTGGCGGCGAGGTAGGTGAGGAGCACGGGTCCCGGATCGCCGCCCCACCCGAGCGCGCTGATCGCCGCCCGGACCATGGTCAGCGGATCGTCGTCGGCGAGGACCGGTTCGGCCCGGCGCCCAAGATCGGGCTCCCGTGCCTCGCGCGTCTCGGCATGCCGCCGCGCCAGGAGCTCGGCCGCCGGCACGGCCGCGGCGCGCAGCTCGGCGACCAGGGCCGCCACGTCCTGACCGGCCAGGTGCGCCGCCGAGATGTCCTTCACCTCCGGAGGCGCGACGATCACGCGCAGCTGCTCGATGTCGAGGGCCACCCGTGCGACGAGATCGGCGGCGTCGGGCTCCTGCCAGAGCACCACCTCGAGGCCGTCGAGCAACTCACGCCATTGCTCGCGCCACGACCCCTTGCCGGGGATGCCGAGGGCCGGGATGGCGTACTCGTCTGCGGTCCACGCGTCGCTCTCCCCCTCGACGAGGAGGACCCAGCCCGCGGCGCGGATGGCCGCCAGCCGTTCGCGTCCGTACAGGCTGACGTGATCGCCGCTGCGCCAGGAGAAGCGGGCCCCGGTCAGGGCATGCCGGAAGCGGATGCCCTCCACGCTGCCCTCGGCGTCGTGGTACGGGATCGCGACCGCGGACAACCCCCGGCGGCGCGTGTCGTAGACGCCCCGGGCGGTCAGGGTCGCGATCGTCAATCGCTTCGCCTGGGCCAGCTGGGCGACGGTCAGGCCCTCGGACTGTAACGGTGTAACGGGCCCGACCGGCGATGATCCGGCCGTGTGGTCCGTGCCGGCTCGTTCACGCCGCGGGCGGTCGGGGCTGCGATGGCGTCCCGAAGCGAACAGGTCGGCCAGCGTCATACCGAGCGCGGCGACGATCACTTCGGTGTCGCAGCCGGCGTGGCACTTCAACAGCACCCGACCGTCGGCGCCGCGGGTGATTGCGAGGCTGGGATCGTGGTCCTCGTGGGCGGGGCAGTGGGCGGTCGCCTGGTCACCGCGCACCCGCGCCGGGTGCCCGGTCACGTCGGCGACCCGGTTCAGGACGCGCTCGAACGGGTCGCCGTCCATCGGCGGCGTGACGGTGCTCATGCGTGACTCCCGCGCCCGAGGAGCCTAGCCGGCATCGTTGACGCGGTTCTGGATGTGCGCCGCGATCCACTCGTTGAGGGCGCCGGCAGGGATCCGAACGCCGCGCGCGCCCACTCGGATTACCGGAAGTTCTCCTCTCGCGACCAGCGAGTACAGCTTGCTCCGCCCGACCCTCAGGACACGCGCCGCCTCTTCCGGTCGCAGCAGGAGCACTTCACCGGTTTCATTCCGGGACGCGTTCATGGACTTCGCCTCCTCCTCCGACATGCAGCTTGACCGTTGACTTCCATTGACGTACATTCGCGCGTGCATGACAAGATGGATAGGCGTTGATCACCCGTTGAATAGTGCGGAGCGGGCTCTGGACGGCGCCGAGCGGGGTCAGTTCGCTGTGCGCTTCACTCGCCCGAGCCGCGGGGTGCTGTGGCGCGCAGACGTCCGGCCCACGACCGTCTTCGAGCAGGAAAGGGCCGTGTTCGAGGCCGCAGGTCAGCAGCTGTACGACGCCGGTCCCATATCAGGCGATGTGGAACGCGCCCTTCTCTCGGCCCCGTCGCCACGCGAGAACGACCGTCTCGGAGCCCGAAGCCCTCACGACTCCTGGACGTACAGGCAGGCGGGGATATACGTCGGAGGGATGGGGCGCCGCGGCGCCCTCCGGGACGGCGATGTCCCGCGTGCGGAGGGGGAGGCAGCGCCCTATCTCGTTCTGGTTGGTGATCCGTTCGAGGGCGAGCCCTACGAGCCGCTCCGTGATCAAACGCTGCTCCCCGCCTTCGCGCAGCTCTCCGAGTCCCCAACACCGCGCGCGATCCGCAGGTTCGCGAGCCAATACGGATGGCTCACAGAACCAGAGCACCTCCAAGAGATAGCTTCCCCGAGTCGGGTTACCCTCGGCGAGCCCCTTTCCGTGTGGCGCCGTGAGCTTGCGCGCTTTCGATCGATCTGGCGCCCCGCGCGGGCCGTCCTCAGCCCTCGCCTGCGCACCTCGCGCGCGTACCTCGCAGAGCACCTCACCGAGCGTGGCTCAGGGTGGTGGAGTTGGCACGAGTCGTATGGGGATGAGACTGAATCGAAGACCACCCTCCACACCTACCTCGACACCGAGCTCGAGCTTCCTGGCGACCTGATGGGCGCCGCGCGCGCCTACGTGGCGGGCCTGGTCAACGGCCAACTCCGAGGGCGCGTGAGCCCGGTGCTATTGCCGCAGCACCACGACGCCATCAGGTTCCAGCCGGAGGACCTCATAGCCACGATCCACCTACTTCTCGCGTTTCGACTTCAGGGACGCCAAGCGGCGGAGCGAACCTGCGACAACCCTGCCTGCGGCCGGCCGATTCTCGAGGGCCGCGCGGATCGGAAGTACTGCTCAGATGCGTGCCGGATGGCGCACGCCTATCGACGGCGCACGGCCCAGAAGGAGGGATTCGAGCCATGACTAGGCGCGGCGCGAACGAGGGTTCGATCCGGTACCGTGAAGCGGAAGGCCGCTGGGAGGCGCGCTACCGCGGCGCTGATGGGCGCCGCCACAGCCTCTTTGCAAAGACGCGGCGCGAGGCGCAAGAGCGGCTCCGCGTCGCCTTGGTCGCGACCGACCAACGCGTTGAGCTACCGGGCCGGCGCTTGACTGTCGGTGCCTATCTCGATGAGTGGCTCGCGACCTCGGTCCAGGCCCGTTGTCGGCCGTCTACGGCCGACAACTACGCACGAGTCGTGCGTCTATACATCCTTCCGGCGATCGGCCACCAGCCCATGGCCAAGCTCACCCCCGACCACGTGCAACGCATGCTGAACAGGCTTACCGCACGCGATGACCTCTCGCCTACCACCGTTCGCTATGCCTACAGCATCCTGCGCATCGCCCTCGGCCGGGCGCTGAAGGCGGGGAAGGTGCTGCGCAACGTCTGCACCCTCGTCGATCCGCCTGCGAAGGCACAACTCGAGCTGCGGCCCCTGACGGCAGACGAGGTCGGGATCTTCCTCGACAGCGTCGCGGGCTCGCGCGACGCGCCGCTCTACACCGTGGCGATCGCCACCGGTCTGCGCCAGGGTGAACTCCTTGCGCTGCGCTGGGAGGACATCGACCTCGAGGCCGGCACTCTCACGGTGCGGCACACCCGCGATCGGCACACCGGCGCTCTTGGCGAACCGAAGACCGAGCGCGCCAAGCGAACGCTCCGCCTTGGTGTGGAGGTGGTTTCGGCCCTGAGGACACAGCGTCGAAGACAGCTCGAGGAGCGCGTCGCCGCGGGATCGCGCTGGCAGGAAACCGACGCGGTCTTCGCCACCTCCCTGGGTGGCCCGCTCGATGCTGCCAACGTGCTCCACGCCTTCCAACGCGCGGTCGTCGCGGCCGGTCTGCCGCACCAGCGGTTCCACGACCTGCGCCATGCCTGCGCCACGCTCCTCCTTGAGCAAGGCGAGGAGCTGGGCGTCGTCTCCAAGGTGCTGGGCCACGCCAACGTCGCGACCACGGCCGACGTCTACGCGCACCTGACCCCCGCAATGACGGGGCGCGTCGCTGAACGCATGGACGCAGTGCTGCGCCATCGGGTCGCGGCCACGAGCTGAGCGGGCCCCCGCGGGGGTCAGCGTGGGGGTCAAGGCAGGTATCGAGGGCCCCTCCGGGACTCCCGGAGGGGCCATTTCGTGCGGGGTTTCTGGTCGGGGCGCCGCGATTCGAACGCGGGACCTCTTGAACCCCATTCAAGTGCGCTACCAGGCTGCGCTACGCCCCGACGGCGGCATTCTAGCAG
>JAJYMP010000364.1 GCA_021786915.1 Chloroflexota bacterium | reverse complement strand
GAAGGCGGTGGCCGAGCTCACCCGCGACTGATCAGCACGGGGCGGCGGCGTCACCATGAAGCGCCGCCGTCACGTCCCCACCCAGTCCTGCCGGATCATCACCATTCAGCTCGGCCGGCAACACGAGGACGAGCGCGGCTACCTCGCCCGCCGGGCGAGCCGGGTCGATCAGCTGATGAAGACGCCGGCGCGGATCGAGGCTGTCTGCGCCGACATCGTCGACCACTACCGGCGCAAGGTCGCCCCCTTGGGGTTGAAGGCCCAGGTCGTCGCCTTCGATCGCGAGCTGTGCGTCCGTTATCTTGAGGAGATCCGCAAGCACCTGCAGCCCGGCGAAGAGGCGACGGTCGTGATGACGACCGCGAAGGACGATCCGCCCGACTGGCGCGCGTTCGACCGTGACCGGGCCGCCGAGATCGCGATCCGCGACCGGTTCCTCGACCCGGCCGATCCGCTCCGGCTCCTGATCGTGACCGCCAAGCTCCTGACCGGCTTCGATGCCCCGGCCGAGGGGGTGCTCTACCTCGACAAGCCGCTCCGGGCCCACACGCTCTTCCAGGCGGTCTGTCGGACGAACCGGCGCTGGACGAACCCGCGCACGGGGCAGGAGAAGCTCAACGGACTCGTCGTCGACTACATCGGCCTCGGCGCCGAGCTCGCGCGGGCGGTCGCGGTCCGCGACACCGGTGCCCGGAAGGCGCTGCCGGCCGACGTTGACGAGCTGATCGACGTCCTCGCCGACGCGGTCGCGCAGGCGAGCGCGCCGTTTGCCGGGATCGAGCGGACCGGCGCCGCCTACGAGCAGCTCCTCGCCGCCCATGAGCGGATCGCGACGCTCGAGGCACGGGCCGCGTTCGCCCAGGCGTTCCTCCGTGCCGAGGCGCTCTTCGAGCTCCTCTGGCCAGACGAGCGCCTGCGCTCGATCGAGCCCGACTACCGCTGGCTGGCCCGGATCTACGCCTCGGTCCAGCCGGTCGCCGACGCGAACGCCCTGCTCTGGCACCGGCTGGGCGCGAAGACCGCCGAACTGCTCGGGACGTACATCAGCGACGTCGAGATCGACACGGGCGGACTCGAAACGGTGGCGATCGATGCCGGGACGCTCGAGGCGCTCAAGCAGCTCGAGCTGTTCGGAGCGTCAGGCGCGCCGCTCGGCGTACCGCCGACGGTCGACGACGTCCTTGACACGCTCGAGGCGCGCCTGGCGCGCAAGCTCGCCGGCCCGAGCGTCCACCCGGTCTGGCGTTCGCTCGCCGAGCGTCTCGAGGAGCTCCGTCGGGCGCGAGTCGAGAGCGCCCGCGACTCGGTCGACTTCCTCAAGCGCCTGCTCGAACTCGCTCGGGCGATCGTCGGCGCCGAGCGGGCCGAGGTCGATGGGCGGCTCGATCGCTTCAGTGTCCTCGACCCCGACCGCGGGGCACTGACGCAGATCCTCGAGGAGTACGCGCCGCCCGGGACGCCGGTGATCGTCGAGCACGTCGCCGAGCAGATCGACGCGATCGTCAAGCCGATCCGGGGCACCGGCTGGCAGGAGAGCCAGCCCGGCGACCGCGAGGTCCGCCGCCAGCTCCGGCTCGTCCTCAGGAACAACGGCCTGCCGCCCGCGGGCGAGCTCTACGACCGGGCGTATGCGTACATCCGGGAGCATTACTGAAAACGAGGCCCTGGCGTCGGAGTACGATTCTCAGCTGGGCCGGCCCGTCGACCTGCCCGCAGGCGAGGCTCATGCGGCGACCTTGCGAACGGAGGGGCACGTGAAGCAGTACTACCGCCTGATGCTGGGTGCGGGCAGTGCCCACGCCGCCGAGTGTCTCGCTGGGCAGTTCGTCGGCGTCGACTTCGAGATCGCCCAGGACCTGAGCGGGAAGCTGCCTGACGACTTCCGCGCCTTCAGCGAGGAGTTCATCCCGGTCTACTTGAGCAACCACCCCGGTAAGACCAGGATCGGGGCAGGTCTTGCCTGCGGCGCCCTCTGGACGGTCGCCCGAGGCATGAACATCGGGGACGTCGTGCTGTCTCCCGATGGCGCCGGTCGATATCTCGTCGGCGAGATGATCGGCGGCTACTCCTATGTCCCCGAGGGTCCGCTTCCACATCGTCGTTCTGTCAGGTGGCTCGCCTCGCCCATCGCTCGGGCCGACATGAGCGAAACGCTGAAGCGATCGACGGGATCCGTCGGGACCGTCGCCAACATCACGCCTCACCACGACGAGATCGAACGTCTTCTCGCCGGCTTGGCGCCTCCCACCGTTGTCTCGACGGACGAATCGGTCGAGGACGCTGCGGCGTTCGTGATGGAGAGCCACCTCGAGGACTTCCTCGTTCAGAACTGGAAGCACACCGCGCTCGGCAAGTCATTTGACATCTACGAGGAGAACGGCGAGCAGGTCGGCCGACAGTACATGACCGATACAGGACCACTCGATGTTCTCGCGATCAGCAAGGACAGGAAGCGGCTGCTCGTCGTCGAGCTCAAGAAGGGTCGAGCCAGCGACGCCGTCGTTGGTCAGACGCTGCGCTACATGGGCTACGTGCAAGCCGTTCTGGCCGAGCCCGGCCAGGCCGTTCACGGGGCGATCGTCGCACTCGATGACGATCAGCGAATTCGGCGCGCTCTGTCGGTGACGCCGAACGTGGAGTTCTACCGCTACGAGATCACGTTCGAGCTCGTGAAATCGACCTGAGGCAGCCAGCTGCAGCACGGTTGAGGGGTTCGGCAGCACGCGAACCGCCAGGGACGCGGCGGTCCGCTACCGCCCTGTGGGCG
Organism: Chloroflexota bacterium; assembly: GCA_021786915.1. The sequence continues at coordinate 2,180 of JAJYMP010000364.1, read as the reverse complement.
TGACGACGGTGCCATGATTCGTTTGGCCGAGCTGTGGAACTGCACGCGCCGGCCGGACTGCCGCACCGCAATCAGCGGCGATCTGGAGCCAGTCCCGGGAAGAAAGGCCAACAACAGACGGGTCCCTGCGGACCGACCAGCGTGCGCCATCACCGGCGTGTGTGGCTTCATTCAAGAGGGCTGCCAATACCGTCTCGGCGGAAGTGCAACCGTTCACGGAACGGTGGCCGAACAGGTGACGATGGCGTAGCCCCCGGATGCGTCACCCTGGTTGATGACGACGCCGTCGGCCTCGATCGAGCAGTGCAGATACCCGGAGTCACCGGTGTTCTGTGCTGACAGGGAAACAAAGGCCCCATGTGGCGCGCGAATCCGCAGCCCGTGACCTCCGTCCGAAGAGCGCACGACCGGAACTGCAACCCCGGTCTGCTGCTGGATGTTGCCTGAGCCATCGGTGTACGTGAGGTCTGCACCCGTCGCCGCACCATCGACCCGGTAGGTGACAGTAACGAGGCTGTCGGCCCCGATCGACCCCTGCCCAGCGAGCGGCGTGCCGGTCGGAACGGCGAGCGGCGTGCCGGTCGGAACGGCGAGCGGCGTGCTGGCCGGAGCGGCGAGCCAAGCAGCGACCGCGAAGAAGACCACCACGATGAGCGTCCCGACCAGAAGGGACCAGACGCGCCTCTCTGGACGCTTCTGCGCACCGCCCTGCGGCGAGTCGCTACGGCCCGCCGACGGAGCCGCGACGTGCGGTACAGGGTCGGAGGCTGTGAAGGCGACACCGCAGGAGGCACAGAACCGCGCCAATTCACCGCGTGGCACGCCGCATCCGGGACAGAAGGAGACGCCTGCCATTCCAAGTCCTCCCCTGGTGGCTTGCGCAAGTCAGGTCCTGCGCTCGGGGCCCTCCCGATGGCAGTGTATCGCCCTCCACAGTGCCCTGCGGGTTGCTCGTTCGGCGACGAGTTCCGGATCACGCCCTGCGGGGTGGTCGGAATTCAGCGATGCCGCCGATCCGCGGCGTCGGTCATTGCGCCATCAGCCTGCTTGAGCGCTCCCTTCATCCCCTTGGCCAGCTCGTCATCTCGAACCGGGTGAAGCCGGGCCATCGAGCGTTCGGCGACATAGCGCCCCTCGGCGATCGCCCACGCGCGTGGAGCCTTGAGCACGACCGGCACCTCGTTCGCGACGATGCCGACGACGCCGGTCCGGCGCTTGATCGCTGGAGCGAGGTCTCGCATGAGGTCGCGCCGAGCGCAATTGCCCTGCGCTACCCTGAGGCCGTGACGACGGCGCCATCACCCTCCTGCCCGCGCTGCGGCGCGACGATGGTCCGGAAGCCTGTCCGTCGCGGCCCCCGCGCCGGCCTGGAGATGTGGAGTTGCACGCGCTGGCCGGACTGCCGCGGCGCGATCAACATCGATCCCGAGCCAGTCTCGGGAACCTCTGGCGCTGCAACCGACGCGATGAAGCCGCTTCGTCCGGGTGCCCCCGGTGCCTACGCCCAGGCGCGGCTTGAGCGCGAGCGTCAACGCGCCCGCCTGAAGCGCCGCGCGGCGCTCCCGCTCTTCGTGGCGGCCGCGGTCATCGTGATGACGATGACCTTCTACAGCGCCCAGCCGCTCGGCCTGCCGGCGGCCGCGACAGGGGCGGTCATCACTGGTTCCGCGTTTCTCTTCCTGATGCTCCGGCTCCCGTTCGAGTCGCTCGTCTGGGCCAAGGGTGTCGAGGGTGAACGCCGGACCGCAGGGTATCTCGAGCCGCTCCTCGATGCCGGCTTCGTCGTCCTCCACAACCGCCGGATCCCGGGCGCCCGCGGGGACATCGACCATCTCGTCGTCGGGCCCACCGGGGTCTTCCCGATCGAGACGAAGAACTGGTCGGGACGCGTCGAGGTCCGCAACGACCGCTTGTTCGTGGGCGACCATGATCGGACGTGGGTCGTCGAGCAGGTGTACCGCGAGGCGCTCGCGGTCTAGGTGGCGCTCGGCGACGAGTTGACGGCCCAGCGCGTGACCGTGACGCCGGTCATCTGCGCCCTCGGTGGGGTCGCCTGGTTCGAGCGGACCGTGGCCGGAGTCCACGTCACCGACGGCAAGCACCTTGCCCGCCTCCTCGCCGACCGGCCAGTCGTGTTCGACGACGAGCGCGCCCAGCGGATCGCTCGGCTCGCCGACCAG
>JAJYMP010000300.1 GCA_021786915.1 Chloroflexota bacterium | reverse complement strand
CGCTTCCGCGTCGTCGCGGTCGATCCCCCGCCGCGCGAACCCCTCGAACGTGGCCTGATAGCTGGCGGTCGTCGCCACCCGGGCGCCGGCTCGGTAGAACGCGAGGTGCGCCCGGACGATTGCCGCGGGGTCGTCGGCGAGCAGGCGCGCGGACCACAGCCGATCGGACAGGTCCGCGCCCTGCGCCTCGAGCTGGGTGGAGAACCCGCCGTCGAGCACGATGGGCTCACCGGCGTCGAGGGCTTCGCGGAAGGCGGTCGGGTCCATGGGGGGATGGTGCCACCTCCGGCGGCCCGCGGCACGTGTCTCATGACCGGTCCCCGTGCGGGGCGACCTCGCGATCTGCGCAGCGGACCGCGTGCCGCGCTCCGGGATTGGCCTGCTCGGCACCGCTGTTCCGCTCATGTGCTTGCGCAAGTGCGCAACTACGTGGTACGGTCAGGCCATGGCCGACGATCGCGAACCCCTCGACCGCTACCGTGTCCACGCGGACATCTGCAAGGTGCTCACCGACCCGAAGCGCCTGCTCCTCCTCGCCGCCCTGCGCGACGGGGACCGCACGGTGGGCGACCTCGCGGCGTCGATCGGCGCGTCGCTGCCCAACGCCAGCCAGCACCTTGCGATCCTGCGCGCGGCGGGGCTGGTTGACGGACGCCGCGAGGGTGCCGCCGTCCGCTACCGCATCGCGGAGCCGGCGATCCTCGACGCCTGTGACATCGTGGACGGCATCGTGGCGCGCCGCCTCGCGCGACGGGCTCCGACCCGGTCCGCGAGCGCACCGGCCGCCAGCTCCTCGCCCGCCGCCAGCTCCATCGACGCGTCGCCCACCGCTCCCGCGGGCTGACCCCACCCCACCGCACGAATCGCACCCATCGCACCCTGCCGGCAGTCCCGGCGATCGGAGATCCACATGGCCGTCAAGACCGCATCCGTCACCCTCGATGGCGAGGGACTCCGCTTCGCCGCCAGCGTCGGCAGCGGCCACGCGCTGATCCTCGACGACGGCAACGGCGACGCCGGTCCCCGCCCCGCCGAGCTCGTCCCGCTCGCGCTGGCCGGCTGCACCGCGATGGACGTGATCTCGATCCTGCGCAAGAAGCGCCAGGACGTGCGCGGATATCGCGTCGAGACGGCCGGCGCGCAGATGGATGCCCACCCGAACGCCTTCACCCAGATCGACGTCACCCACATCGTCACCGGAGTCGGCGTGGACCCGGCGGCCCTGACCCGCGCAATCGAGCTCTCTGCGACGAAGTACTGCTCCGTGGGCGCCACGCTCTCGAGCGGCATCGTCGAGATTCGGCACGGGTACCGGCTGATCGACGCCGAGACGGGCGCGGAGACATCGGGCGACGTGCTGGTCGAGGGCCCCGGCAACGCCATCACGACCCCGGCGGCCTGACACATGGCGAACCAGTCCCGCAAGGGGTTCGACCGCGCGGGCACCCCTGCCGAGAGCAGGCGAACGGCCTCGAAGCCGAAGGGACGCGCGTCCGCCGCCTCGTCCGGGCGGTTGCGCACGATGCCGATCATCCTCGGCATCATCGTCGTCGCCGCGATCGCGCTCGGCGGCATCTTCCTGGCCACGCGCGGCGGGTCGGGATCGCCGGGCGGCGGCAACACTGCCGGCACGCTCGTCCAGTCCAGCAACGGCGCGTGGACCGACATCTCGGCCGACCGGCTGGCGTCGGAGCTCAAGACCCACGACTTCACGCTCCTCAACGTGAAGACTCCCTACATCGGCGAGATCAGCGGCACCGACCTCTACATCCCGTACACGCAGCTCGCCGCCCGCGCGTCTGAACTGCCCGCCAACAAGGCGGCCAAGATCGTCGTGTACTGCCGGTCCGGCGCCGAGAGCGCGATCGCCTCGCAGACGCTGCTCAACCTCGGCTACACGAACATCGAGAACCTCGACGGCGGGATGAGCGCGTGGACCGCGAGCGGGCGGAGCCTCGTGCACAAGAACCGGACCTGAGACGATGACCTGCCCGGCCTGGGTCGACGCGAAGTTCCGCGTCCACGTCCTGCTCTGGACGGCGCTGTCCGCACTCGCCTACGGGCTGGTCGCGGCGATCATCCCGAACCCCGTCTTCGCGCGGCAGATCCCGCCCGAGCCGTTCGCGATCTGGGTCTGGCTGCTCTCGGCGCCGCTCATGGGGATCATGGGCGCGTCGTACTCGTCACCGTGGCTGGGCGCGCCGCTGTCCTCGGCCGCACCCGACGGCGATGGCGCCGGCGTCCCGATCCGCCTCCCCGGCCAGGGCACCGCGGCCGCCCAGCCAGCCGCGACGGCCCAGGCTGACGACGAGCGCACCACCTGGCTCGGCGGCGTGGCGTCGTTCGGGGCCTTCCTCGCCATCGGCTGCCCGGTCTGCAACAAGCTGGCGCTGCTGCTCCTGGGCACCAGCGGCGCGCTCTCCATCTGGGCGCCCATCCAGCCGATCCTCGGCGCGGCCTCGCTGGCCCTGCTGACGGGCACCGTCGTCTGGCGACTCCGGCTCCGCGCGAGCGGGGCGACCTGCGCCGTCTGACCCTGCCCGTTCGGACCACCCCGCCGGTCCCCGCGCCATCTGACCACCACGCCCGGCGCGGGGCGCCACGCCCGGCTCGGGGCGCCACTCCCGGCCGCCCGCCGGATCCCTGGACACTCCCCCAGGGAGTGTTGTGCGGAACGTTCTGCCGCAATACGCGCCCCAGGAGTGTCTGGGCATCCAGCATTCCTGGACACTCGCCTTGGGGGTGGCCGGGAAACCCAGCCTGCAGAGCACTCTTGTGGGGCGTGACCAGGACAGACCCGCCAGCGGTCGACGAGGACTGGGGGTTCAGCCGCTGGTGAACAGCGAGGCGTACGCGTTGAGGGCCGGCTGGCCGCCGAGGTGGGCGTAGAGGACGTTCGACGAGCGGTCGATCTCGCCGCGGGCGACAAGGTCGATGAGGCCCGCCATCGACTTCCCCTCGTACACCGGGTCCGTGATCATGCCCTCGAGGCTGGCGGTCAGGCGGATCGCCTCGAGCGTGCTCGGGCCCGGGCGGCCGTAGACGCCCTCGTGGTACCGGTCGTCGAGGATGACCTCGTCGTCGCGGAGCTCACGCTCGACACCGATGGCCTTGGCGGTGCGCCGCGCGATCCGCGTCACCTGGTCCCGGGTCTCGGGCACGGTGGCGGACCCGTCGATCCCGATGACCCGCCGCGGCCGACCCCCAGCGTCCGCCAGGGCCGCGAACCCGGCGATCATCCCGGCCTGCGTGGAGCCCGTGACCGAGCACACCACGATCGTGTCGAAGAAGACCCCGAGCGCGCGCTCCTGCTCGGCGACCTCGAACGCCCAGCCCGCGAATCCGTGCCCGCCGAGCGGATGGTCAGACGCGCCGGCCGGGATCGCATAGGGCTTGCCGCCCGCCGCCTCGACTGATGCCAGGGCCTCCTTCCAGCTGTCGCGGATGCCGATGGAGAAGCCCGCCGGGCTGAGGCGCACGTCGGCGCCCATGAGCCGGCTCATCAGGATGTTGCCGACGCGGTCGTACGTCACGTCCGGCCACTCGACCCAGTGCTCCTGGACGAGCACGCACCGCAGGCCGGCGTGCGCCGCCACCGCCGCGACCTGCCGCGTGTGGTTCGACTGGACGCCGCCGATCGACACGAGCGTGTCGCAGCCCTGCGCCAGCGCGTCGGCCAGGAGGTACTCGAGCTTGCGCACCTTGTTCCCGCCGAACGCGAGCCCCGAGTTGCAGTCCTCGCGCTTCGCCCAGACCGTCGCGCCGCCGAGGTGCTTGGTCAGCCGGTCGAGCCGCTGGATCGGCGACGGGCCGAACAGGAGGGGTTCGCGCGGGAAGTCGGCGAGCGTGGGCAAGGCGAGGGCCTCCGGCTGGCGGTTGATGCGTCGGGTAGACCGCGATCGTACTGCGCGGCACTGGCTGCCCGGCTCTCCACAGCGCGAGGCGTGCCACCACGGCATCAGTCGAGCGGCCGACTGCCTGACCGGTGAAGTCGCGGCACGCTGTGGCACCAACGCGGCGAGGGCCGAGTGGGACGCGGGCCGAGACCCGGCACTTCCCTTCTCGTCCGTGCACCCAGCAGCGCCGGTTGGCACGGACATGTGCCGGGGGTCGGGTCCCGTTCGAGGGGGCGGGTCGCGCCCGGGCACCGGGCGAAGGGCACTACCTGCCAGCGTCCCGATCCGCGGGTCCCTCGCGGGCTGAGTCGCGTCAGGGTCGGGAGCGCCCCCCGCGCGCACGGGCCACGCCGCGGACCCCCGGTTCGGGTCGGCGCCCGCGCACGCCGCCGCGCGTGGTGACCCCGGCACGACTCAGCCGCCGCCGCCGGCGCGAGGCGAGGGTCCCGGGCGGCGACCAGCGGGCGACCCCAGGAGCGGGACGCTAGAAGCCGATGAGCGCCCCCGCGCGGTCGCGCAGCCGCCCGATGCGCGAGCGGCGGTAGACGCCCGGGCGGATGGCCGTCCAGTCGTCGGCGAAGCGCTGGTGCGCGTCCCACTCCGGGTCGTCGGGGAGCGGCGGAAGCGCGATCGCCGGGCCGCGCCCCAGCCCGCTCGCCAGCACGAAGTCCGCCAGGTGCGGGTTCCGCGGCAGCAGCGGCCCGTGGAGGTACGTGCCGATCCGGAGTCCGCGCATGCCGCCCTCGCCGGGCAGCGCAATCGCGCCCTCGAAGCCCGACGAGCCGTCGTTCCCGCGCCCGAACACCACGCGCCCCAGCGGCCGCATCGTCGGGCCGAGGGTGGTGCGGCCGGAGTGGTTCTCGAAGCCCACCACGCGCCGACGCCCCGCGGGATCGGCCGCGACGATCTGCGAGTCCGCGTCCATCTCGAGCGCGATCCCGCCGACGAACCGCTCCGCCCCGGCGGGCATCTCGGTCTCCACGTCGAGCAGCCCCGGGCCCGGGATCTCGCCCACGAGCGGGCTGCGGAAGGCGTGTCCGAGGCTCTGGTAG
>JAJYMP010000691.1 GCA_021786915.1 Chloroflexota bacterium | reverse complement strand
TCTCCTCGGCTGCGGCGCCGACCGACAGCACCCCGCCGTCGCCGACAGCGTCCGCGGGCGCCGCTGCCTCGCCCTGTCAGCCGGAGGGCGACAACAAGTCGTTCTGGTCCGGCATGGCCAATTCGGTCAGCTGGGACGTGTACTGCGCGGTCCTGCCCAAGGGCTGGATCCTCACCGGCGGCTCCTACCGCCTGGCGAATGGCGGCAAGCTGCTGGTGAGCTACAGAGGTCCGGGCGGCGCCACGCTGACGCTCTCGGAGGGCTCGTTCTGCACGGACGGCAGCGGCTGCGTCCCCTCGGGGACCGACACCGGCAGCGCCGCATTCGGCGCGCTGAGCGGCACGCTCGTCACGACCGACGCGGGCGGCTACGCGATCGTCGCAGCGCGCGGCAGCACGCCGAGCTGGCTGATGGTCACCACTGGACTCGACCAGGCGACGACCGTCACCCTGGGAGCTGCGCTGGCGCGCGTCGGCCCGTAAAGGCTCGCGGCCGGAAGAAGGCTCGCGGCCGGAAGGTGGCTCCACGGGGGGCCGCTCGTGCCGAGTCGCCCCCCGATCCACGGACCTGCGGCCCGCAGCGGTGCCCCCTCCGGCCCTCCGCCCACAGGTCGACCCGGTGCATGCTCGGGACTGCGTCCGTGGAAGTGGAGCCCAACCCCCTTGCCCTCCCGAACGCATCGCCGCGCCCTCGCCCGTCTCGCCCTGTCGACTGCGGCCACCGCGCTCGCCGCGAGCGGCTGCATCGGCCCGCTCGCCTCGCCGACCCCCGTTCCAGCCTCCGGCGACACCAGGACCGAGCTGCGCCAGGTCGGCGAGTTCACGTCGGTCAGCGTGGACGGTCCGCTCAACGTGGTCCTGGCGTCGGGCACCGGGGTTGAGCTCCAGATCGAGGCCGCCGCGAACCTCCTGCCCCTGGTCACCACCGATCTGGCGGGCACGGACCTCGCGATCGCCGTCGTGGCCCCCGGGTTCGTGTCGGCCAAGCCCGTCACCGTCCGGATCATGTCGCCCCTCGTGACCTCGCTCTCGCTGGACGGCGGCGCGCAGGGCACGATGGAGGTGATGGCCTCCTCGATGACCGTGTCTGTCTCGGGCGGGGCGGTGCTGCGCGGGATCGGAAGCGTCCAGCAGCTCACCGTCACGACGCTCGGCGGCTCGGATGCCCAGCTGGGCGAGCTGACGGCGGACACGGGCCTGATCCGCGCGGCCGGGGGCGCCAGGGCGACCCTCAAGGTGGTCGAGCAGCTGACCGGCACCGCCGACAGCGGCTCGGTCATCACCCTCGCGGTGGCGCCCGTGGCGCAGTCCGTGACCACGACCGGCGGGGCGAAGGTCGTCGGGCCGTAGTCCCCGGACGGGCCCTGGCCCGCCAGGGAGTGGCGGGCGATCCGCCGCCGCATCGGCGTCAGCACGGCGCCCGCATCGGCGCCAGCACGGCGCCCGCATCGGCGTCAGCACGGCGCACGCGGCTTCAGGGGACCTTCGGCACCTCGGGCAGCTGCGCGAACGCCGCCACGAAGCGGCCCATCATCTTCGCCGCCGCCGCCAGGTCCTCGAGGCGGATGTTCTCGTCGGGCGCGTGGGCCCGGCAGTCGGCCCGGCCGGCGCCCAGCGTGGTGCACGGGACGCGGTGCCGGGCGCAGACCTGCGCCATCGGGACGGTCCCGGCCATCGACACGCCGAGCGTCGTCTCGAGGCCGGCGACCTCGGTTGACACGTCCGCCGCGGTCGTCACCACCACGTGGTCGGGCGGGGTCCACCAGGCTGGCTCCCCCTCGCGCTCGCGGATCTCGACGTCGGCGAACCCGTGCGCGTCGAGGTGCCGGCGGACCGCGGCGAGGACCTCGTCGGGCTGCTGGTCCGGGACGATCCGCACGTCGAGGCGGGCATGAGCCTCGGCCGGCGTCACGGTCTTGGGCGTCGGCTCGGTGTGGCCGGCCCACAGCCCCTGGAGGTTGAGCGTGGTCTGGAAGGTGAGCGCCTCCATCGCGGCCACCCCGTCGAGCCCGCCGACGAAGCGCTCCACGGCCCAGTCTGCCCGGATGTCCGCGAGGTCCTGCCGGTCCTGCGCCGCGATCACGGCCAGCTGGGCTGGGGTTGGCGGGCGCTTGCCCGCGTCGAGGCCGGCGATCGCGGGACGGCCCTCCGCGTCCCAGAACGTCGCCAGCGCGGCGACCAGCCGGTGCCCGGCGTTCTGGAGCAGGACCGAGAGGCTCGAGTGCGCGTCGTGGGCCATCGTCTTGGCGAACAGCTCGAACACCACGATGCCCTTGCCGCCGCCGACGACGCTCGGGCGCCCGTTCAGGTCGAGCCCGCCGCCCTCGATGAGCGCGGCGTCGGCATCCCGCAGCCGCGGTGCCCGGTCGAGGAGGTCGTCGAGCGCGCCCGAGCCGGTCTCCTCCTGGCCCTCCACGAGGAACCGGACACGGCAGGGGAGCGGGCCGATGGCGTCTCGATAGGCCTCGAGCGCCCACAGGCGGGGCAGGAACTCGCCCTTGTTGTCGGTGGCGCCGCGCGCCCACACCCGACCGTCGCGGACATGGGGCGCATACGGTGGCGTCGTCCACAGCTCGAACGGCTCGGCCGGCTGGACGTCGTAGTGCTGGACGGCGTTGATGGTGCGCGGTCCTTCGCCCAGCTCGCCCACGACGAGCGGGGGGACGCCGTCGAGCGCGATGACCTCCACGGCGGCGCCGGCGCGCGCGAGCCGGGCGGCGGTCCATGCGGCGGCATCGGCCAGCGACGCCGCGTCCCCGCCCTCCGAGGGGATCGCGAGGTACGCGACGAGCTCCTCCGTCCACTCGGGGAGGCGCTCGGCGACCAGCGCGTCGAACGCGGCCCACGCCCCCTCGTCAGGGCCGTCGAGCGGATCAGGGCCGGTCATGCGCGCTTGCGCTCGAGGTCGAGGAACGGCAGCTCCACGACCGTCGCGCCGACCCGGCCTCGCCGCCCCTCCACGGTCCACTCGACCCCGAGGCGCGTCCCGCTCCGCTCGTACCGCGGGGGCACCGAGGCGAGCGCGATGGCCTGCTTGAGGATCGGGCTCCAGCCGTGGGAAGTCGCCTTGCCGATCTGGCTGCCCCCGGCGAACACCGGCACCGGCGAGCGGTCCACGGTGGGCGAGACGGCGGGCGGCAGGCCCTGGGCGTCGAACAGGGCCTCGATGTCGTACCAGTCGAGCTGGAGGCCCACGAGGCGTCGGGCCGGACCGCCCGCGGCGGCCTCCGCGGCGAGCGCGCGCTTCCCCACGAAGTCGGCCTTCTCGAGGTTGACGAGGCGCCCCAGCCCGATCTCGGCCGGGCTGTAGTTCTGCTCGGGGTTCATGGCGTGGCGGGCCGACGTGTAGTCGACCTCGAGCAGGACCAGGCCAGCCTCCAGCCGGACGACGTCGAGCGCCAGCATCCCGGCGGGTCGGATGGCGTATGCCTTGCCGACCGCGAACAGCTGGTCCCAGACGTCCGAAGCCGCGTCCGCGGGGATCCACAGCTCGTAGCCGAGATCGCCGGTGTAGCCGGTCCGGCTGACGTCGATCGCCACGCCGGCGATCTGGCTGGCGCGGCGCCGGAAGTAGCGCAGTTCAGCGAAGCTCTCGCCCGTCGCCGCCTCGAGGACGGCCCGGCTGAGGGGGCCCTGGAGGGCCAGCGTCGCGATCGACTCCGAGACGTCCTCGACCGTCACGTCGAGCCCGGCGGCGTTGAGCGTCAGCCAGCGGTACTGGGGATCCGCCGCGGTCCAGCGGATCTCGTGTTCCCCGACGCGGTGCACGGTCCCGTCGTCGATCACCTTGCCGTGCTCGTCGCACCAGGGCGTGTAGTACACCTGCCCGACTGCGAGCTTGGTCGCGTCGCGGGTGATGACCCGGTCCGTGAGCCGCAGGGCGTCCGGGCCCGTCAGCCGGTACTTGTACAGCGGGCTGACGTCGATGACCGCGGCGGCCTCGCGGATCGCGTTGTACTCGATGTCGTGGAAGTCGGCGTACACCGACGACGCCCAGTAGCCGGACCACTCGCGCCACTGCATCTTGCGGTTCAGGGCCGCGGCACGGGGATGGAACGGGGTGCCGACGCTCACGGGGGACCTCCTGGGATGATGACCCGGGCAGTATGCATGAGAACTATGCAGGCTGGATGCCCGCGGCCAGGCCGGAGCGAGCGCGCGGGACTACAGTCGACGCGCCACGAGCAGGAACACCTGGTAGACCCGGTCGTTCTTCGGGATCTGCCAGACGTCGGAGAACGCGACGTCGACGAAGCCTGCCGCCACCGCTCGCGCCCCGAGCTGATCTCGGTCGTGACCGGGCAGCACGATCGCCCGCTCCTCGGGATCGACGTGGAAGGAGCCATCCTCCGCATCGAGGTCCGCCACCGCGAGCCAGCCGCCCGGTTCCAGCATCGCGGCGAGGCGCGCCAGCGCGGCATCCGTGTCAAGCACGTGGTGCAGGGCCATCAGGCTGATGGCGAGATCGAAGCGCTCGCTCGGCACCGGGTCGGCCCCGAGGTCAAGACGTCGTGTCCGGGCATTGGCGATGCCGTTCGCGGTCAGTGCCTCGTCCGCGGCGCGGAGCATCCCGGTGGACGGGTCCGTGATCAGGACCGAGCCGACGTGGGGCGCCAGCGCCCGTCCGAGGAGGCCCGTCCCCGCGCCCACCTCGATGACGCGGGTGGCAGGCGTGACCGGCACGGCGGACCGGATGGAGCGCGCGACGGCGATGGCGCGCTCGACGTGGACCGGGCTGTCCCAGTCGGCGGCCTTGGCGTCGAACAGATGCGGGTCGGGGAGCGGCATCGGGCCTCCGGATCACGATTGGGAGCGGTGCGTGTCGCCACGGGGCAGGCCGGGCGGCGGGCCGCACGCCTCGGCGCCGCCGATGGTCGCGCCCCACGATGCTAGCGCCCGTGGCCCGGATGGGGGTACGAGCGCCCGCGCCGTGCCACGCACCTGCGAGGATGGGCGCATGACGAG